>JBJDXG010000102.1:0-4828 GCA_051866555.1 bacterium
CATTCGGGAAGTTTTGGGTGACAGATTATCTGCTGCTGCTTATATCAAGGATATGCAGGAGATGAGGGAGCAGGCGAAAAAAATCGCTCAATTAGCGTCTGAATGTCAAAGGGAAATGATGAGTTTGTTTGCTGGTTTTGCCGGCCAATATATTCCTACCGGTCCATCAGGCTGTCCTACCAGAGGTCGGCTGGATACGCTGCCTACCGGTAAAAATTTTTATTCAATGGATCCTTATACTATCCCGACTAAAGCAGCCTGGCGGGTTGGCCGGGTGTTAGCTACCAGGCTGATTGAAAAATATGAAGCTGACACTGGTATGCTGCCTGAAAACTGCGGAATGGTACTTTTCTGTACGGATATTATGTGGACCAGTGGGGAACAGGTGTCCCAGATTTTATACCTTTTAGGGGTGGAACCGATTTGGGCAGCCGGTGGGAGAATTAAGGATTTAAGAGTAATTCCGCTGGAAGAATTAAATAGACCGCGCATTGATGTGACCTTGCGGATCGGCAGTATTGTCAGGGATTGTTTCCCTATGACTGTAGATTTAATAGATAAAGCCGTCCGACTGACGGCGGCACTTGATGAGCCGGAAGAAATGAATTATGTGCGTAAGCATACGTTGGCTAATTATAACAGTTTATTAGAGGAAAATAAAGCTGAATCGGAAAAGCTTTTGCGTCAGGCGACAGCCAGAATATTTGGTTCTAAGCCGGGAACTTATGGCTCCGGGGTTAATTTGGCTGTATATGCCAGTGCCTGGAAGGATGAGCATGATTTGGCTGAGGTTTATGTTTATTGGAGCGGCTATGCTTATGGTGAAGAAATGTATGGGGATGAAGCTCAGGAGCAATTTATTAATCAATTGCAGACGATGAATATGACCTTTAAAAATAATGCAACTGATGAGCATGACTTATTTGGCTGCTGCTGCCACTTCAGTTATCAAGGTGGGCTGACTGCTGCGGCTAATGCTGTATCCGGCAATAAAGTAAAAACCTATCATGGAGATACCAGAGATCCTTCTAAGCCGGAGGTCCTTGATCTGGCTGATGAAATCAGGCGGGTTGTACGGACTAAAATTCTTAATCCTAAATGGATTGAGGGGATGAAGCGGCATGGCTATAAAGGTGCAAGTGATATATCCAAAAGAATAGGAAGAATTTATGGCTGGGAAGCAACTACCCAGGAGGTTGATGATTGGATTTTTGATGATATTGCCAGTACGTATGTATTAAATGAAGAAAACCGCAGGTTTTTTGAGGAAAATAATCCCTGGGCTTTGGAGGAAATTGGCCGCAGGTTGCTGGAAGCCAATCAGCGGGAGCTTTGGTTAGCTGATAAGCAGATTTTGGAGCAGCTGAAAGAACAGTATTTAGAAGTTGAAGGATGGCTGGAAGAGCGCATGGGTGATGTTGCAGGAGAGTTTCAGGGCGGTTCAGTCGATATTATGAATATGGATGATGTAGCTGACTGGAGCGAAAAAATGCAGTCTGTGCGTGATAAACTGCATAAAAGAAAAAAATAGGAGAGTGTTATTGATGAGTTGTTATGAAAAAGCTATTTACCCGTTTACAGCAATAGTGGGACAGGAAAAAATGAAAAAAGCTCTGCTTTTAAATGCTATTAATCCGCGTTTGGGAGGTGTTTTGATTAAAGGGGAGAAAGGAACGGCTAAGTCAACCGCGGTAAGAGCTCTGGCTGCTTTGCTGCCGGAGATTAAAGCAGTGGCAGACTGTGCATTTGGCTGTGATCCGGATGATTTTTCTTTAATGTGCGAGAAGTGTCATGCCCGTAAACATAAAGGAGAAAATCTACCTGTCGTTATAAAGAAGACTAAAGTGGTTAATCTGCCGGTCAGTGCTACTGAAGACAGAGTGGTAGGTACATTAGATATTGAACATGCTATTAAAAAAGGAGAAAAGAAATTTGAACCGGGAGTATTGGCTGAAGCCAACAGAGGCATTCTTTATGTTGATGAAATCAATCTTTTGGATGACCATGTAGTCGATATTTTGCTTGATTCGGCGGCTATGGGGACTAATATTGTGGAAAGAGAAGGGGTTTCCTTCAGCCATCCGGCACATTTTATTTTAGTGGGGACAATGAATCCGGAGGAAGGAGATCTGAGACCGCAGCTTTTGGACCGTTTTGCTCTTTGCGTGTCTATTGAAGGGATTGCTGACCCTAAATCTCGGGTAGCAATTATCAAAAAACGGGCGGCATACGAGGCTGATCCTTTGCAGTTTATAGCTGATGCGGAAGAAGAGCAGAACGCTGTACGGCAGCGGATTATAGATGCCCAGAAAATTTTGCCTGAGGTAGAAATCAGCGATGATATGCTGGAGTTAATTGCTAATATTTCTTTGCAAATGGGAGTAGATGGCCATCGGGCTGATATTGTCATGATGAAGACGGCCAAAACCTTAGCCGCCTATTACCTTAGAAAAGAGGTAGTTAAGGAGGATGTAAGAGAGGCGGCTGATTTGGTTTTACTGCATCGTATGCGCCGCAGACCGTTCCAGGATACTGAATTAAATGCCAATAAGCTGTCAGCAGTGATTAATGGACAGAAGGAGTAAAGGCAATGAGCTGCAGGGAAAAAGCCATGTATCCGTTCACTTCTATTATCGGGCAGGAAAAGATGAAAAAAGCCTTAATTCTTAATGCTGTTAATCCATATTTGGGCGGAGTTTTAATTCAGGGTGAAAAGGGAACGGCTAAATCGACGGCAGTGAGAGCTTTGGCTTATTTGCTGCCTAAGATCAAGGTAGTAGCTGACTGTCCGTTTAGCTGTGATCCTGATAATGAAGCAGCAATGTGCTCTGAGTGCAGGGCAAGGAAAGCCAGAGGAGAAGTACTGCCAAGTGTTTGGCGCAGAACTAGGGTGGTTAATTTGCCGGTTAGCGCAACAGAGGACAGAGTAGTAGGTACGATTGATTTGGAAAAGGCCATAAAAAAGGGCGAGAGGAGTTTTGAGCCGGGAGTTCTGGCTTTGGCTAACCGCGGAATTTTATATGTTGATGAAATCAATCTTTTAGATGATCATATAGTTGATATTTTGCTTGATTCAGCAGCTATGGGCATCAATATTGTTGAAAGAGAGGGAATATCCTTTGTTCATCCTGCCAGCTTTATTCTGGTGGGGACAATGAATCCGGAAGAAGGCGATTTGCGGCCGCAGCTGCTGGATCGTTTTGGCCTTTGTGTATCAATTGAAGGAATTGCTGACCCTAAGCTGCGGGTTGAGGTTATAAAAAAGCGTGCGGCATATGAGGAAGAGCCGTTTGGTTTTATGAAGGAGGCAGAAGCCGCTCAGGAGACCTTGCGTCAGGAGATTACGGCGGCGCAGAATATCCTGCCTGAAGTGAATATCAGTGATGCTATGCTGGAAATGATTGCTGATATTTCTGTTCAAATGGCGGTAGATGGTCACAGAGCAGATATTGTCATGATGAAAACAGCGAAAACCTTAGCCGCTTACTATCAGCATAGAGAAGTTACGGAAGATGATGTCAGGGAAGCAGCTGAACTGGTTTTGCTGCATCGGGCACGTCGTGCGCCGGAAGAAGAACAGCAGGAGCAAAAAGAAGAACAAGAAGAACAGCAGCAGGAAGAGCAGCAAAATGAGCCGCAGGATAAGGAGCCTGAGGCCTCAGAAGCCCAAAAAAATGCCGGAAATTCTCAGCCTCAAGAAAAACAAGAAGAACAGCAGCAGGAAGAACAGCAAAATGAAAATGAGGCTGGCGATTCTGATGAGGCCAACGGAGCTAAAGAAACTATCTTTGCCATAGGTAAAGAGTTCAAAATGCGCCGCTTGTTTTTGCCTAAGGATCGGAAGCAGAGAAATAAAGGCTCGGGCCGGAGGAGCCGGACTAAAACTAATCTTAAATCAGGACGTTATGTTCGTGCTACTATTAATATGCGCAATAAGGATTTAGCCCTTGATGCTACTTTGCGGGCAGCTGCACCTTACCAGATGAGCCGGGATAAAAATGGCTTGGCTTTTGCTGTTCATAATCAGGATTTCAGGGAAAAGGTAAGAGAAAAGCGGATTGGCAATTTTATTGTTTTTTTGGTTGATGCCAGCGGTTCTATGGGAGCACAGCAGAGAATGGTGGCGGCTAAGGGTGCAATAGAGTCTTTCCTGCTGGATGCTTATCAAAAAAGAGATGAAATATCTTTAATTGCTTTTAAAGGTGAGCGCTCAGAATTATTGCTGCCTCCGACCAGCAGTGTTGAGCTTGCCCATAAGCTGCTGAAAGAGATGCCGACCGGAGGCAAAACCCCTTTATCTTCCGGACTGCAAATGGCTTATGAACTGATTGTCAGGTCAGTGAAAAGAGATCCGGATTTGTATCCTTTATTAGTTTTAATTTCTGACGGCAAAGGAAATGTCAGTCTGGGAGAGAAGAAACCAGGAGAAGAAGTACAGAATATAGCTGCTCACTTTAAGGATGAAGGGATAAGAAGTCTGGTTATTGATGTGGAAAAAAAGAGCTTGATTACTTTTGGTTTAGCGAAGAAGCTGGCTGATTTGCTGGGCGGGCAGTATTATAAGTTAGAAGAGCTTCAGGCTGATAATATTGTTCAGGCCGTAAATGATGTTTTGGATCTCTAAAAATCAATCCGAAACTGGATAATAAAAAATTTTTAAAAAATTTAAAAAAGCTATTGACAAAATAATTTATCTAGTGTATTATAAACCCGTTTTCGACAGTTGAAAAAGTAAAAAAGGGCGAAAAACTGCGTAGTTATGCATTTTTTCGCCCTTTTTAGTATCTCTGAATATGTTGTATGGAAATATTCTCTTAAAAAATTTTTT
>JBJDXG010000103.1:0-4798 GCA_051866555.1 bacterium
TCCTAATCAGCTTCATTTTGCGCACTCCTTTGCACTAAATGCTCTTTTGAAAATAAAAATGAGTTCTTATTTTAGAATGCGGCACATTATCACTAGTTGATAAAGGCATGCCCACTAATATTCTGCCTGACCAGCCCAGATAATTGCATTCCAAGCCCACGCCCACGCTGCATAAGTGGCTGCGTTTAGTCTCGTCCATGCCATAATCTTGATATACCTGCCCATAATCCACAAAAGTCAAACCACGTAGCAATTGTGGATCCTTAGTCAAGGGCAAATTGTATTCCAAACCAGTTACCCAGCCTTTATACCCACTTAAGGCCGATTCATCATATCCTCGCAGAGTGGACATTCCTCCCAAGGTTATTTGCTCCGAGGCCGGCAAATCCTTGCAGCTGGAGTTCTGTGCTAAAGTACGCCAAAGCAGATATGTATTCTGTCCCACATTCTGCCGTCGCAACAAATATATATTTTGATAACTGCCACGAATATGGTCATCATTAACTTTATTATCACTGCTAAAGCCACTAAAACTCAACTGACCAAACCACATACCCCTTTCATCAAAGCTACGCAGGTTATAGCCCAGCTTGAACACATCCGTGTCGAAATCACTTAAAACAATATCCCCTAAATAAGTTGTATCTGACCATTTATGATGAACTTCACTAAAAACTTCTCCCTTACTCGAGACAGAAGTATGCACAGGATGGCTGAGGCTTACGCTCACATCATTTGAATGTCCCATAATATCCATGGTTTTGAAATCGCCATGATTGATTTTTACTCTATTGCGGCTATAGCTAAAGGTTGCACGAGTTCCTTTTACACTTATAGGAGTGTCATAGGAAATAAAACCGCTCAAAGTGCCATTAGTCCAAGAAGAACTCACCAGCATTCTGTCATCAACCTTACCAAAGCCGTAATATTGACTAACAAAACCAAAACGATATAGGCCACTGGTATCCTGGTTAGCGTTATCCGCAAATAATATCGTGTTCCAAGGATTATCCCGCTCTTGCAAAGTTAGTTGCACATCAGTTGTTCCACTTTCATCTCCCGGCACTAACTTAGCTTGCAAGAGGAAAGTATTACTTTGATTATATAAATTTAAATCTTTTTGCAATAGTTTTAAATCACACAGCTGGCCACTAGGAGTATTAACCCTATCCATTACATATTTTTCAGCAATGCGCTTATTACCCCTTAAAGTTGTTTTGCCGTAACGCCCCTCTACCAGATGAATTTCAACTACTCCATCTGTAACCTCTTGGGGCGGCAAAACAGCCATAGCCGTCAACTGACCTTTTTGCTGATACAGAACATTAATCCGCGCCACAACCTGCTGCAATTCATTCAAGGTCATCTCCCGAGGGCCACTAAAATCTACAGCTTGGCGAATCTCCTCCTCTGATAAAAGCGCTGAACGATTTAACCGAATCTCACGTACTTCAAAACTAACCTGATCCATTGCTGTTTCTGTCTGATTCTTTTCTACCTCCAGATTGGATTGTTCTTGCTCTGCCTGCACCTGCTGCTTCCCTTCGTAAGCCTGCCTTTGCTGCGTACCGCGCTGCATGGCATTGGCAGCCGGATCCATAAACTGAGCAGGCACTGTCCCACCATCTGCCGCTAATGCACTAGTCTGTACACCTAAGGCCAAAGCCAGAACCATTGCTTTCACATAAGTTGTCTTTATTTTTTTCATTTACCAATCCTCCCCACAATTCTTTAAGGCAGCTAATATATCCAATTACCTCTGCAATGTGTTGCTCTAGGTAATTCTGATTATTTGCAAAATTTCCATAATATTGTTTAAGAAATAACTTGAAAAAGAAAGATTATTTAACAGAAAACACTGTTCCAACTTCATTATAGCAAGAGTAATCCGGCTTGACAACTTTTTCCTTACTTAATATTCGAATACGAAAAACCTCAGCTTAAAGCTCCATATATTACAGAGCCTCTAGCTGAGGTTTTTATTGTTTGTATAGTTTTTTGGACTTTTTATACTAAAGTACCATAACTCCTTAAGGTACTTAACTTCCTTATGGCAGGGGCAGCAGGACTTGAACCCACGACACCGGGATTTGGAGTCCCGTGTTCTACCAACTGAACTATGCCCCTATAAATTGAATATAACGACTTTCTTATAATAATATATTTCTGCTGATTTGTCAATAGAAAATAATCCTTTAGCTTTTTGAAATATTTTGCTTAAACAGCAAAATAAGTATAGCGATTATTATTCTGTCAATGGCTGCCCTGATACAAGCAGTCATTGACAGATAGCGTACAAACCTCTAAACATTAAAGCGGAAATATACCACATCATCATCCTGCATAATATAATCTTTGCCTTCAATTCGCAAAGCACCCTGATTTCTGGCATTATTAAAGGAGCCCAGCTTAATCAGTTCTTCAAAACTGATTACCTCAGCTCTGATAAAGCCGCGTTCAATGTCAGAATGGATAACTCCGGCCGCCTGCGGTGCCTTAGTTCCTTTCCTGATAGTCCAGCAGCGTACCTCCGGCTCTCCCGCCGTAAAAAAGGTCATCAGCCCCAAAAGGTCATAGCCTGCCCTGATCAAACGATTCAGCCCTGATTCCTCCAGCCCTAAATCAGCCAGAAATTCCTGCGCTTCCTCACCCTCTAATTCAGCAATCTCAGCTTCAATTTTAGCACATACAGGGACTACCTCCGCCCCTTCCTGAGCCGCATACTGCTTTATGGCATTAACTAATTCATTATCCATCTGCGGCAAATCAGCCTCCGCCACATTCGCAACATAGAGTATAGGCTTAGCTGTCAAAAGATGCAGATCACGAATCAACAGCTGCTCCTCCTCGGTCAAGCCTAACGTTCTGACCGGCTTTTCATTCTCCAAAGCTTCGTTGACCTTTTCCAGAACAGCCATTTCCTGAGCCGCCTTTTTGTCGCCGCTGCGCACCAGCTTCCTGGTTCTCTCCAATTTTCTCGCTACACTGTCCAAATCAGCCAAAACCAGCTCAGTATTAATAATTTCTATATCATTGACCGGATTTACTTTGCCGTCCACATGGACTACATTGTCATCCTCGAAAGCTCTGACGACCTCTACAATAGCATCCACTTCCCGAATATGAGAAAGAAACTTATTGCCCAGGCCTTCTCCCTGACTGGCTCCCTTTACCAGCCCGGCAATATCCACAAACTCAACCACAGCCGGAACCTTGTTCCGCGGCTGCACTAATTCTACCAGCCGGTCAAACCGGGAATCAGGCACCTCAACTATTCCGACATTAGGATCGATCGTACAAAACGGATAATTTGCCGCTTCTGCTCCGGCCTTAGTAATCGCATTAAACAAAGTCGATTTGCCCACATTAGGCAGACCAACTATTCCACAAGTTAAACCCATTTCTTTACCTACTTTCTTTAATCTTTTTAAGCATCCTGCCGATGTGAAAACTGTTTTTCCGGACAACCGGAAAAAACATTGGTATTATCGATAAAGCTGCTCCAATTCCCGTCAAAGACCTGCACCCCCAGATTTTGTACCTCCCAGGACTTCCCTTTGCAGGCCTTGTAAACATAAGCCAAAACGACCTCTCCGGAAAACAGCTTTACCGAACAGATATTGCGTTCATAAAGCTCCTGCCCGTATTCATTGCGGCACCCCTTTAAAGCATCCAGATAAGCAATTATCCTGTCAATATTGCAGAATGACATAGCTTCACCTGCAACAAAGTGTTCCCCATCAACTAAAACCGGACCGCTCATAGGGTCATGATATAAACAGCCCTTGATCCACCCCTGCTTAACCGAAGTAACATGAGCCTTTAAAAACTTTTCATGTCCAATACAATTCGCCATAAAATTACCGTAAAAGAAAAAATGATTTACCTTCATTTTACCTTCCCCACCTCATTTATTTAATTTATGACAACCATATTATTCCTCTGTTTCGTATTTAAAACTCAAGCTGGTTTTTAAGCCAGAAAAAAATGAACTAATAAAGGAGCTAAAAATACCGTCAATAAACCGGCAATGCCTATGGACAAACTGCTCATAGCGCCCTGAACAATTCCCAGCTCAAGAGCTTTACTGGTCCCAACGGCATGAGCTGCCGTACCCATGGCCGTTCCAACTGCAACCGGGTCTTTAATTTTAGCTGCATCACATACTAAGGGACCTATAACTGCCCCTAAAATTCCGGTAATAACAATCGACATTACGGTGATCTGCGGATTGCCCCCTATTTGTTTGGCGACCTCGATTCCTATCGGAGTAGTTATCGACTTAGGCAAAAGCGAAGTAGTTAAAAGCTTACTTAAGCCTAAAATATCAGCCAGAAAAATAATTCCTGCCATACCCGACAGGCTTCCCACCGTAATACCGGCAAGAATCGGCACAGCATGCTTCCTGAAAAGGTCGAGCTGTTCATATAAAGGAACAGCTAAAACAACAGTTGCCGGGAAAAGCAGCAGATTTATCCATTTGCCTCCCTGATTATAAAATTCCAGACTGATATTTAAAGACTTCAGCACAACAATAATCAGGGCTATACTGATTAAAATAGGATTTAGAAAAACCAATCCCGTATGCTTGTAAATAAAAACTCCTATTTTATAAGTCAAGACAGTAATACCAATACCAAATATCACTCCCATCATTTTGCCAGCCTCCTAATCAGCTGAACTGTCCAGCCGGTTACTGCCAAAACGATAACTGTTGATAAAACCGTTATTAAAACGATCGGCCCCATATTGCCCTTAATCAAATGATAACAAGTCATGATCCCTACACCAGCCGGAA
>JBJDXG010000104.1:0-4741 GCA_051866555.1 bacterium
TTATGGCGTGAAGGCTAAATATGGCACTCAGTATTTATTGCTGGGCAATGAAAAGCTGTTGCGCCGTGAGGGTATCAGCTTTACTCCGTGCTCTGATTTGGGCAGTATAGTTTATTTGGCAGTAGCCGGAAAGTATGCGGGAGCAATTGTGGTGGCTGATGAATTAAAGGAGAACAGTCAGGAAGCACTTAACTCTTTGCGTCAGGCAGGGATTAAAAAGCTTATCATGCTTACCGGGGATAAAAAAGAGGTAGGAGAAAGACTGGGTGAGATGCTGCGGCTGGATAAGGTTTACTGTGAGCTTTTGCCTGAACAAAAGGTTGCCAAGTTGGAAGAGATAATGCAGGGCAATAAGGGTAAGGTTGCTTTTGTCGGTGACGGAATTAATGATGCTCCGGTTTTAGCCAGAGCTGATATTGGTCTGGCAATGGGCGGTATGGGCAATGATGCAGCCATAGAAGCGGCTGACATTGTTTTGATGGATGATGATATTGCTAAGGTATCTGCTGCTTTGTCCATAGCCAGAAGGACGAAAAATATTGTTTGGCAGAATATCATCTTTGCGATGGGCGTGAAAGGAATCATTCTCCTGATGGGGGCCGGAGGAGTTGCTACTATCTGGGAAGCTGTTTTTGCTGATGTGGGGGTTGCTCTTTTGGCAGTTATAAATTCTCTCAGGGCGGTGAAAAAGGTCAAATAACAGCCGTAATCAGCCGACATCAAATCGGGAGGAAGTGACTGATTTCAACAATTGGAAGCATTTTGCTTTGACAAGTGGAATAAAAGGTGATATGCTAAAATCAAATTTCATAGGATGAACAGGTGCCTGAAAAGGCTTAATAGGGAAGTCCGGTTAAATGCCGGCGCGGTCCCGCCACTGTATCAGGGAGCAACTTCAAGATATGCCACTGGAATGATGATTCTGGGAAGGTTTGAAGAAGCGATGATCTGGAGCCAGGAGAACTGCCTGTTTAAAAACACCGTTTGACCTACGAGCGATGGGGAGGGATGTTATGCAGAATGTTAGTTAAGAGCTGGCCATGAACACTTATCGTTTCCTATATGGAGGTGAAGGTTCATGGCTTTTTTTGTTGCACAGAGCTTGGTTATGAATTGGTAAGTTATGAAAAGGTGAGGAAGAAAAATGAGAAAAAGAAGTATTTGGTCACTTAGCAATGGAAGTGATGTATTTTGACCAGGAAGCAAATATTATTCCGCTTAGGTCAAATTATCGTCGTTTTGTTGGGAATCAGTTTTATTACTTTTGCTTTAGTCATGCTGTCACCGGGAGATCCTGTAAGACAGATGATTGCCGGAAATGAAGATGTGGTGGTCAGCCAGATAGAAATTGACGCTTTGCGCCATGAATTAGGCTTGGACAAGCCATTCTTTTTTCAGTATTTAGACTGGCTGAACAGAGCTTTGCACGGCAATTTAGGCTTTTCCTATATGGTTAAAAAGCCTGTAATTGAGGCTTTAATGGAATGCTTGCCGGCTACTGTAATTCTTTCCCTGGCTTCCACTGCTTTTATGCTGCTTGTTGCCATACCATTAGGTATTTATTCAGCGGTAAAACGCAACAGTATAGCTGACTATACAGTAAGGGGGCTGACCTTTTTGGGAGTCTCCATACCTAACTTTTGGATGGGGCTTATGCTGTTATGGATTTTCGGTTTAAAATTGGGCTGGCTGCCTATCGTCGGCGGAGGCGTGAATCTGGAAAATTTAATTTTGCCGACAGTTACTCTGGGTATAGTTATGGCATCAAAATATACTCGCCAGGTACGGGCGACTGTGCTGGAAGAATTAAATCAGGATTATGTAGTTGGTGCCCGCACCAGAGGTATGAGCGAAGGCTATATTTTATGGAAGGAAGTGCTGCCTAATGCTATGCTGCCTTTGATTACTCTTTTAGGCTTGTCGCTGGGCAATCTTTTAGGCGGGGCAGCAGTTGTTGAAATAATCTTTTCCTGGCCGGGGCTGGGCTATCTGGCAGTTGAATCTATTATTTACCGTGACTTTCAGCTGGTACAGGGAATTGTTTTATGGATAGCCCTGATGTATATGGTGATTAACCTTTTGGTTGATATTTCTTATAATTACTTAGATCCGCGCCTGAGAAAGGAAGGTAGATAGGATGGAAAAGATTATAACTGCTTTAAAAACTAAACCTGCTTTTCTGATCTCCAGTTTGCTGGTAGTGCTTTTGATTTTGGTTGCTTTAGCGGCTCCGCTGATTGCAACTCATGATCCCTTAGAAGCTTCTATGCAGGATGCCTATCAGGCTCCTTCCGGCGAACATTTCTTTGGTACGGATAAATTAGGACGTGACTGCTTCAGCCGTATTTTATACGGTGCCAGCTATTCTTTAAGCAGCGTTCTGCTTTTAGTTACTGTTATTTTTCTTGTAGGGACCTCCTTAGGAGTTATTTCCGGATATTTCGGAGGAAAAACAGATCTTGTCATCATGCGTATTTCTGACATGATGATTTCCTTTCCGGGCATGATCTTAGCTATTGCTATTGCCGGAATCTTAGGCGGCAGTCTGGTCAATGCGATTATTGCTTTGACTATTGTTACCTGGACTAAATATGCCAGATTGGCCAGAAGTATGGTTTTGAAAATTAAAAAGCGTGACTTTATGGAAGCGGCAATTGTCAATGGAGGAAAAAAGCTGCATATTTTATGGCAGCATGTTCTGCCTAATATTTTACCGTTGATGATAATTACTGCTGCTGCTGATATTGGGGCGATGATGATGGAGCTTGCCGGTCTGTCCTTTTTGGGCTTTGGCAGCCAGCCTCCGGCACCGGAATGGGGCCTGATGCTGAACGAAGGACGGCAGCAGCTGCAGACAGCTCCCTGGCTGATGATTTTTCCCGGGCTGGCTATTTTTATTACCGTAGTTATTTTTAATTTATGGGGAGATGCTTTGCGTGATGTACTTGATACACGGCAGGAAGAATAAACTGAAAAAAATTGGAGGAGAGATATGATATGAGAAGATTTTATAAAATTACCCTTATATTAGCCATGATAGCCTTGCTGGCTGTTGGTTTGACAGCCTGCGGCAGTAAAGAAAAGGCAGGAGGGCAAAAGGATACCCTGAAATTTGGAGTTACTAACTTTGCTGATAGTCTGGAGCCTACTGATAATTATTTCGGCTGGGTGGTAATGCGTTATGGCTTAGGTGAATGTCTGGTTAAATTCGATAAACAGATGAATGCTGTTCCTTGGCTGGCAGAAAGCTGGCAAATAAGTGAGGATAAGCTGACTTGGACTTTTAAGATCGATGACCGGGCTAAATTTTCTAATGGCAATAAGGTGACAGCCGATGCGGCTAAAAAATCTATTGAAAGAACCTTTGAGAAAGCAGATCGGGCGAGAGCTATGTTTGAATACGATACGATAACTGCTGACGGACAGAACCTGATTATAAAAACTAAAAATCCGGTTCCTACCCTGCCTGGTATGCTGGGAGATCCGCTGTTTATCATCATTGATACCAGTGTTAAGGACCGCGACTATGCTAAAGAGGGGCCTATCTGCACTGGACCGTATATGGTTAAGAGCTACAGCAAAGCTAAAGCTGAGATGGAGGCTAATCCTAATTACTGGGATGGAGAGGTGCCTTTTAAATATGTAGAAATTCCGACTATCGATGATCCTAATACCCGGGCGATGGCTTTGCAGTCCGGTGAAATTGATATGGCTATTAATATTGCTTCCGGCGATATTTCTCTGTTTCAAAACAAGGATAAGTTTAATATCAGTACCATTGCTTCATTGCGTGACGTTTTAGCCCGCCTTAACTGCAGCAAGGGCAAGCCTTTAAGTGATAAACGTGTGCGTGAGGCTCTGCTTTCTTCTTTAGACCGCAAGACCTACTGCAAGGTTCTGCTGCACGATACCTTTGTGCCGGGCGGACCGCTTATTCCTCCTTCTATGGATTATGGCTTTGATGAACTGAAGGATCCGAATACTTATAATGTAGAACGGGCGAAAAAGCTTTTGGCTGAAGCTGGCTGGAAGGATACTAACGGGGATGGCTTTGTTGACAAAAACGGCAAGAATTTGGAACTGGATTTTGTCTTTTACAGCGGACGGGCAGAGCTGCCTTTGTTTGCTGAAGCAACTCAGTCAGACGCGAAAAAGGTCGGCATCAAGGTTAATTTAAAAAATGTTGACTATAATGTGCTTGACGGCATTGGTATAAGAGGCGAATATGATTTATTGATTTCTAATATTTTAGCGGCTCAGGCTGGAGACCCTGAGGTGTTTATCAATATGTACTGGAAAACGAATGTCAACGGCAGCAATCCGCAAAATGGCAGCGGATACAGCAATCCGGCTTATGATGCACTCAGTGACAAGCTGGCTGTGGAATTTGATCCGGATAAACGCCGTCAATTGGTAATTGATATGCAGAAGATTATTTTAGCCGATGCGGCAACTGTGATTTTTGGCTATCCGCAAACGAATATGATCAGCAATACTTCTGTTGCTAATGCTGAAATCTTACCATGTGATTATTATTGGCTGACTAAAGACATCAAGCCTGCAAAATAATGCAAGTGTCAGAAAGGGAGTAGAGTTGATGCTTCTTGATATAAAGGATTTAACTGTCAGTTACGGTGATAAGGTCACCGTAACTGGTGTTAATATTGATTTGGCTGAAGGAGAGATACTTTCCATTGTCGGGGAAAGCGGCAGCGGCAAAACTACTGTTATTCGGGCTGTT
>JBJDXG010000105.1:0-4740 GCA_051866555.1 bacterium
TCATCAACCACGGCGACCCTAACCTGACTCCGGAAGAAAAGTCTGAATGCCGGCTAAAAGAACAGACCTGTGATGTTTTCCTGACCAGCTCCAATGCCCTTACAATGGATGGCAAGCTAGTCAATATGGATGGTCTGGGCAATCGTGTCTCCGCCATGATTTACGGTCCTAAAAAGGTCATTATCGCTGTCGGCAAGAATAAAATAGTTAAAAACTTAGAACAGGCTATAGACAGAATCGAAAGAATAGCCTCACCTATAAACAATAAAAGATTAAACCGTCCTAATCCCTGCACAGAAACAGGCTACTGTGTTAATTGCAGCAAGGACACCAGAATCTGCAATGTCCTCACTGTAATGCATAAAAAGCCTTCGGTAACCGATATTACCATAATTTTAATTAATGAAGATTTAGGCTATTAATATTTGAGATAAGAAAAAGGAAAAGCAAAGGCTTTTCCTTTTTTTACTGACTTATTCTTTTTTGCTTTTTACCTGAGCCATTGCTCTTTCATGCTCGGCATGCTCTTTTTTCATATTATTGACCCGTTCCCAAACCTTTTCCTTTAAAAAGTTAAAGGCTGCTTCGTAATCCTCATCTAAAATAATCGTATCCATTTCTATCATCTCTACATGATCAAACGAAGCTACCCCACGCAATTTGTAATCCATTAAAATATCCTCCTTTTAACCAACCTCCAGCTCATAATCACCTAATCTGTTAGGAGTCAGATCCAAAATGTGACCATAAACCGGTTTTGCATCTTGTAAATCATGAGTAAAAAGAAAAATCTGCTGTTCCCCAGCTAATTTAGCCAACAGCTGAATCGTTTTCATTCTTCTTAAGGTATCAAAATTAACCAATACATCATCAAAGAAAAACGGTATATTTTCCCCGCGATTTAAAACCCTGCCCAGGGAAATACGAATAGTCAGATAAAGCTGTTCTAAAGAGCCTAAGCTTAAAGAAGAAGATGAATAGCTGGAAATGTTGTCCGGCAAATGAAGCACTACATCCAAATCATCCTTTAATTCAACCTTTAAAGAAGGACTGTTTCTTATCTCCTGAAAAACCTGCTGCACTGTTTCTTCTAATTGAGGATAAATCAAGCTTTTCCTTTGCTTCAGAGCTTCCTGTAAAATTGATAAGGACCACTGAATTGCTTTACTTTTTTCCAAAAGACGCAGGTTTTCCTTTTCCCAGTAAGCTACCTCACCGCGTACCTGATTTAAAGAAAACTTATACTGCTCCTGACAGCTTTTAATTTCTGCTTCCTTTTTTTCTATTTTCAGGTTTAATTCCTGACGTACCTTTTGCAGTCCCTTTTCCTTATTTTTCTCCTCCTGCAATTCAACTAAAGATAAAGGATAAGGAATAGTAAACTCCTTGAGCTTCTTTTCCAGATAAGCTTTATCCTCCAAAATATGCTGAAATTTTTTCTGCCAGTCACTCAATTTAGCCCGGCCTAATTTATCCCAAAGCTGCTTTTGATAAGCTCTTCTTTCTTCTTTAGTATTATCATACTTCTTGCGCAGATTAACAGCTTCAGCAACCTCTTCTGCCTCAGCTTTCTCCACTATTTCATTTAAAAGCTGCTGAATTTTGTTTCTTCTCTCTCCGGCCTCTTTTTTCTTTTTCTCAATCTTATTTATCTTCGCTTTCTTTAAACGCAATTCCTTCATTAACAAAGAAATTTCTTCTTGCAGAGCCTGATAATCCTCCCAAAGCTCCTTAAACTCATACTTATTTTGACAGGAAAACTCATGCAGAAGGCTTTCCTGCTGTTTAGCAAGATCAGCCAAATAAAGCTCCTGCTGACCTATCCAGTCCTTTAATTTATTTTTTCTGGCTAAGATGAATAAAAGCAGACTTCCGGCAAAGGCATAACAGCTCATTCCGGCAAAGAAATTTTCCTTAACCAGGTAAGTGCCGAAAAAAAACAGTATCACAGCACAGGTTAAGGCCAGACCCTGTCCCAGTTTTTTATGATAATTCCGCTGCTTAATATCAGTTAAATATTCTTCTTCCCTGGCTTCCACCTGTTCTAAGTATTCTAATTCCTTTAAGACCTTATCTGCCTGCTGAGAAACCTTCTCATCTATGCCCTCCTCCATTTGCTCGATCTTCTGGCTCAGCCTGCCTAACTCCTTTTTAGCCTGCTGCCGTTCTTCTCCCAGCGCATGAAGATTTTCCCGCTCACGAGTCAAGGTACGCTGTAAATTTTCTATTTCTTCCACCGTCACCTGACCAATCAGCGGCTCCAACACCTGAAGCTCACTCTTCGTCTGATCTATCTTTAACTGATAACCCTCAGCCTCTTGCAAATTCACCTTAAACAGCTTTTCCCTTTCCTTTAAGCAATTAAGCTCACGATTAATTTTCTCAATCTGTTCATATTGCTGCCAGAAATCAATAATCCCCGCATATTCTTCTTCCTTTTGTCTTAACTCCTTCTGCCATTCCTTAATCTGTGCGTCAGCCTTTCTCCTGGCCTGATAAAAATTCCAGTACTTCTCTTCTTCATCCTGCCAGAAGGTGAGACGCTGGCCATTCTTTTCAATAGCAGCTATGACCCCTTCCCGCAGCTGCCGCAGCTTATTTTCAGCTTCCGCAGCATCAAGCTGCTCCTGACCGATTAAAATACTGGTCAGTAAATCTTTAATTTTACCGCTTTCCTGTTTATCCAACTGTCCCAGATGCTTCTGCTGGACAAAAAAAGTATTGCGGAATACTTTTTTATCCAGCAAACACCAATGCTTTTTCAGCCAGCCGCTCACCTGCTCCTTTTGCGCCGTAACCAGCAGCCACTTTTCTGCTTCCTTTATTTCCAATAAAGTTTTTTTCCGCAAATAATCTTTAGTTAAACGAAACACTTCTCCTTTTTTAGTTTCATAAACTAACTTTGCCTCCGCATTTTCCCGGTTAAACCAGCTCTGCTGTTTTTCTCCCTCCAGGGTATCAACATTAGTATAAAGCAGATGAAAAATTATCTCCTGCAAAGTCGTTTTGCCCGACTCATTAGGACCATAAATGATATTTAAGCCCTGCTTAAAATTAAAGCAGATGGGATTTTTAAACTTTCTGATTCCATTTAACTCCAGAGAATGAATCAGCACTTTACTTCCCCCCTCTGTAAAGATCTCATTCCCAGAGCTAAAGCCTGATTTAAACGCTTTTGTTCCAAAACAGAATCAGCCGCCTGAAGCTTTTCCTGCCATAAGGCTTTAAAAATTTGAACCAGGCTTTCATTTTGCAAAGAATACTGCTGTTCCCTTAAATCCTCTATCTCTAAAAAGAAAAATTCATTGGCCAAGTCCAAAGTCAGCTTGTCAATATCCCACAAGGACTGAGCTTTACCAGTCAAAACTACCCGCAGCAATAAATTCCGGTCAGCCAGCAGCTTTACTTTATCATACAGCTCAGACTCACTTTTCAGATTAGAGTAAGTAACCTCTATGGTTTCCTTGACTCCTATTTTCTTTGGTATGACCTTTACTTCCTTATCCTGCAATTGCAGCAAAAAGACATAGCCCTGCTCCTGCTTTTGAAATTCATAGCCCTCCAGTGAACCGGGATAGCCTGCTTTTATGCCCTCATTTTTCTGCAAATAATGAGCATACTGCCCTAAGGCAAGATAATCAAGATTAGTCTTTTCCAATTCACTGCTGCTGAAATGACCAAGATAAAGCCCGATATGCCAGCCTGTCTTTTCCTTGATCCGCAGCTTGCCCAAGGTCCGGCTGCGGAAGCTGTCCTTTTCCTGACAGCAGTAAAAATGCAGCTCATCATCCGGAAAAAATATTTTCTGCCAATTAAAGCCGCTGAAAAAATAAACGCCCTTTTTGCCTTTTAGATTGTTATAAAGAGGATTTAAGCTTTTCCCCTTCTCCGGCACTATTATTACATCTATGCCATTTTCTTTTAACAAATCCAATTTGGTATTGACTAAATTTATGGTTTTTTCTGACACAAACTGATTAGCAAATATTTTGCCTAAAAGGAGAACAGCTCTGACTCTTTCCTCCAGAGCAAGCTCTGTCATGCGTGAAAAAGCCGCCTCCCTCTCAGCATTGCGCTGCTGCCTTTTTTCCCAATTCAGATAGGAAAATGGTGCGTCCAAACAAAGATCACAAACTTGTAATAGTTTAATCATTATTCCACCTCCTATCTGAATATGTTCGCTGTCCAGATGGAAATTCCTTCTATTTTTTAATTAAAATTCAATTATTTGCCATCTATTTTGCAGAGTTCTTTACACAGCTGTGCGGCTTATAGCCTTTTTGCTCTGCTTCCTTCTGAGTCGCTAAAATGACCTGATTATCAGACTTAGGCTTATTATGACAGGATGCAGCATGATAAACCTTGCTTTGCTTATTGCCTATGTAGTTATTCTCCTGATAAACAGAAGCTTTGGTTTCTTCTTCCCGCCCCTGTTTTTTAGTCCAATTTACTCCATCGGTCGTAAATATAATATCACCTGATATATCAGTACGATAAACCTTAACCCCCATTTTGCCCAGGCGTTCCAATACCTCACTGTGCGGATGTCCGTACTCATTATTCTCGCCGCAGCTGATAACCGCCCAGCGCGGCTTAACCGTTTTTAAGAATTTCTCACAGCTCGAGGTCCTGCTGCCGTGATGACCGACCTGCAGCAGCTCAGCCTGTTCATTAATCTTGACTTCGTTCTCCTTTTCCAGATCACCGGTAAACAAGACCTTGGATTTGCCATAGCTGATT
>JBJDXG010000106.1:0-20601 GCA_051866555.1 bacterium
TTGAAAATATCTTCCCGGTCGATAGGGGTGGCAAAGGTTTTATTAACGTGATCCAAAATTACTCTGGTTATTTTATCACCTTTTGTTTCTAATTCATCAAGCTCATGTAATCTTTGGGGTAATGTTGCATAATCATCCATTAAATTGCTGAGCACATCGATTGATTGTTTAATGATTGCAGCACTTGCTTCAAAATGATTGAAGAATTCCTGCTTTTTTCGTTTAAATCCGAACATATATATACCTCCTAGATTAAGATTATTATATTCTGAATTTTACAAATCTCAATTATAAATGATACTATTCTTTCGGAAAATAAACAAGGGTTTTTGTAGAAAAATGTATAAATATTTTTACTGTTTTGTATTTGGGTCTAAGTCATTTACTTTTTTGGGTTAAAACGGTATAATTAATGTTATATGCGATTAAATAATAGAAGAAGTGAGTTGAATTTAAATGAAAAATCGGAAGGCTAAAATGTCTGATGTCAAGGAAATCCAGTGTTTAATTAATTATTATGCGGATAAGGGGTTGATGCTTCCCCGGTCATTAAATATGCTGTACGAAAATATTCTTGAATTGACTGTTTTAGAAGATGACGGCAAAATAGTTGCTGTCGGCGGTTTGCATGTTATCTGGGAAAACCTGGCTGAAATCCGTTCTTTGGCAGTAAGTGAAGCTTATTTGGGTAAGGGTTTAGGGAAAAAGGTAGTAAAGCTTTTATTGTCTGAGGCAGAGAACCTGGAACTCAGCAAGGTATTTGCCCTAACCTATCAGCAGGCATTTTTTGAAAAGTGCGGCTTTCAGGTTATTGAAAAGGATGATCTGCATCAAAAGGTTTGGAAGGAATGTATTAACTGCCCTAAATTTCCTAATTGTGATGAGGTTGCGGTAGCTATTGATTTATAAATAATACCAGAATATTTTAAGAATTCTTTCTATTTAATATATGGCAGGTAAGAGGACAGTTATGAAGAAAATAAAAGTAAAGGAGTAGAGATGGTTTGAAAAATTTTTATTGGAAGCTGGCAATTGCGTTTTTTTTATTTTTTATGGCTGTTTCAGATGGTTTAGCCTATGAAATAGATAATACCTTGCCGATTGCCCGTTTCTCGGTTGAAAAAAGATTTCTTGATTTGAATGAAAAGGTTATCTATCATGATGAGAGCTATGACCCTGATGGAGATACGATTGTTGAATGGGACTGGCAGGGACGGGAAGATTATTTTTCCGAACCGGGTGAGAAAAATGTTACTTTGCGGGTCAAGGATTCCCGTGGTTTATGGAGTAAGCCATATACTGTCAATTTGATGGTCAGGGAGCCTAAAATAGTTGATTCTTTTACGGTTTTGATGAATTCTTCTCCTATCGGCAAAAGACTTGATTTTACCGGAGAGGAGCCGCTCAGCTTTCAGCTATTGAGTCCGGAAAGAGTGCGTTATGGCGGCCCAACGCTTTTACTCAGTGACAGTCCGGAGACCTTAAAGGAAAATGGCATTCTGTATGCTGATAATGCTTTAGGCAATGTCCGTTTGTTTTATTATCATGAGAATGGCATTTACAGGCCCAAAAGAGTGGTCGTTATTGCTGAAAATATGGAAGAGGATAAGATGGTAAAGCTGAATATCATGAAGGAGGCAGCCGCCGGGCCAAGTAAAAAAGGCGTACTGCTTGGTCAGCAGGGTGTACTGCGGTATTTCAAATCCGGTGCCGGAAAATCCTTATCTCTGGAGCCGGGACAGGCTGTGGTAATTAACCAATTAGCTAAGGTTGATATACCGTATAAGCATATTACTCACGAGGTTATGGATGTTTATACTGATGGTTTAGTACGTTTTACCTATTTAGCTCTGGAGCCGGGAATAGATCCTTTGCTGGCTTACCGCAGTGATTTGAAAATTTTGCTGCGTGATAATCATCCCAGAGGTACTTTTTTAAATGCTGACAGGTATTTAGAAATCAATGTAGCAGATAAAGGGAAAAAAAGGATCAGCTTTGGCGATAATAAAACTGATCAATTCCAGACCGGGGTGGATAATTTAACAGGGCTGCCAAGTATAAATCATGGCAATTACGGAGTATTATATACGGTGGCGGTGAAAAGTCCCCACAGATTGGGAGCAGCCTTAGTTATGAAAGGCGGACCTTATGCCGGTGCGGTTATCAGTACAGACGGAAAAATACATGCTATTCCTACTGCCGGTGTGATATATCCGATTATACATGGAGCGAAGGTTGCTGTTTTTCCGGCTACTGATTATTATTTTAAAAAAATAAAATTCATGGTTCCGGTAGCTTCTTCAACTCCTATAGATTTATTAATGATCCATTTGGACGAAAATAATATAGAAGAAGCTGAAGAAGAAGTAATGGAAGGAGAATAGGAATATGGGGATATGGGAAGATAAGGTTTCCGGGAAGATTTGTGCTTTTTGCAATTCTGAGCCTGAAGCAGATAATTCATTGCATTTTATTTGTGAGATGCGGGTGTCGAAGCTGTATTTAACTCATGACCAGAGTTTTATGGGCAGGGTCGTATTGGTTTACCATGAGCATCAGACTGAACTGCATAAGCTGGTTAGAGAAGACAGCTTAGCTTATTACCAGGATATGCTGGATGCTGCTGAGGCTGTAAGCAAAGCCTTTAAGCCGGATAAATTCAACTATTTGAGCTTAGGTGATTTAACTCCTCATCTGCATTGGCATATCGTGCCCAGATATAAAAATGGACCTTATTGGGGACAGAATTTTATGGGCAAGAATATAGAGCCTGTTTATTTAGAGGAAGAAGAATATCTGGCTTTGATTGAAAAAATAAAAAGAAGACTGAATGAAATAGGCCAATAATCGTTAGGGTGTACCGGTCACGATGAGCAGAGCTTAAAGCCTGCTGTATTGTGACCGATATTTTTATTGCTTCGGCAGGGTGAAGTAAAATGTGCTGCCCTTGCCTAGAATGCTGTCTACCCAAACGGTTCCGCCTTGGATTTCTACTAAATGCTTTACTATGGCAAGGCCGAGACCTGTTCCGCCTAAGCTGCGGGAACGAGCTTTATCTACCCGGTAGAAGCGCTGAAATATTTTATTTAAGTCATCCTGCGGGATTCCGCTGCCATTGTCGTGAATTTCTATTTGCAGCTGATTATTTTTTTCCGCTAATATTATGGTGACATTTCCTCCGGCCGGAGTGTACTTCAGGGCATTATCAATTAAATTGATCATTATCTGTTCTAAAGCATCAGGAGAAAAATTAAATTCGGGACTGCCGGTCAGCTTATTTTCAAAGCAAAGCTTTATATCGGCTTCTTCAGCCTGAATCAAAAAGGTGTTGATAATGCTTTGCAGGTAATCAGGCAGATTGCCGCATACGGTTTTTAAGCCTTTTTTAAAATCCAGGTTTTCAATTTTAGCTATGGAAAGCAAATCATTAACCAGTCGCAAAAGACGGTGCGATTCATCCTGAATTATTTTTAAGAATTTATTCCTGATTTCCTGCTCTTCGATTTCACTGTCCAATAATGTTTCACTGAATCCCAGGATAGAAGTTAAAGGTGTTTTCAATTCATGCGAAACATTGGCAATAAAATCTTTTTGGGTCTGCTCTATTAATTTAGTTTCAGTAATATCCCGAATCAGTACCAGGAGAAATTCCTCTTCATTTTCTCCGGTTATGGCCAGATAAATATCCAGATATTGATTATTGGGAACGGACAGCTGCAAATGACGGTCCTTTTTATCCTTAATAATATCATCAACTGCCTGTGTCAGCTCCTGGTAGCGGAAAAGGCCAAGATAAGATTTTTCTTTTATTTCTTCCAGAGCTACATGAAACTTGTTGATAGCCGAGGGATTGATATATTTAACCGTTTTTTTATAGTCCAGAACGATAATACTGTCGGGAATTGTGTTTAAAACCTTTTCTAATCTGCTTTTTTCCATCTTGTTCTTTTCTAAAATTATTCCTAATTTTTCCGACATAGTGTTAAATGCTGTGCTTAAAACATCTATCTCTTTAATATTGCAGTTAATCTGTACCTTGTTGCCGTAACTGCCGTCAGCTACTCTTTGGACTAAGCTGATTAAGGAAAAAAGGGGCTTAGTTATATGACGGGCAAGACAGGAGGCTAAGATTATGCCGGCAGAGAAAACCAGAATGACCGCTAAAAGCAAAAATAAAGAAATTTCCCGCATAATGCTTTGCAGGTTATTATGCGGAATGGCCAGCCGAACTGCTCCGACAATCTTATGCTGTACTTCAATTGGCTTTGCCATATAGATCATTTTAGTATGGAGCGTATCGCTGTCATGAATGTTTTTCCCTGTCTGACCGTTTAATGCCTGCCTGAATTCAGGGCGGTTGTAATGATTAGGCAGGGCTTTGCCATTGCTGGCTGAATCGAAAATAACTATTCCTTTATTATCGATAATTGTTAAACGTGATTTATGCTCCTCGGAGGAGAAAGCCTTGGTTTTCAGATGGTTAATGGAATTCGGCCAGTCGCTTTCAATAATTTTTTTAGTTATTTCTATTTGTTCATTCAGATTGCTTTCTATCTGTTTACTAAGATAATTTTCAATTAACGAAAAAGAGAGTATTCCCAAAAAGCTTAATGAGATAATTAAAAGAGCTAAAAAAGCAGTGATTAAGCGGCTGCGCAGTGTTCTAAGCATGATAATTCTCCTGTAATTTATAGCCGACTCCGCGCACTGTTTCTATCGCTGTGTCCAGCTTATACGGTTCAAGCTTTTGCCGCAGGCGGCGAATATGCACATCGACTGTTCTGGTATCGCCGTAATAGCTGTAGCCCCACAGCTGGTCAAGCAGGGTATCTCTGGTAAATACTTTGCCCGGATTGCGGACCAGGACAGTAAGCAGCTCAAATTCTTTAGCGGTCAGCGTGAGAACAGCTTCATTGACAGAAGCCTGATATTTATTTAAGTCGATGGTTAAATTATGGTAGCTCAGCAGAGCAGCCTGGTTTGTTTTAGGCTTTAGGCGGCGAAAGATGGTTTTTATCCTGGCGATAAGCTCTCTGGTACTGAACGGCTTGACTAAATAATCATCAGCTCCGATTTCCAAGCCCAGAACCTTGCTTATTTCATCGTCCTTGGCAGTCAGCATTAAAACCGGGGCGTTATTTTGTCTGGCTCTGAGATTTTTGCAGACTTCAAACCCGTCCATTTCAGGCAGCATTACATCCAGAATTATAAAGTCAGGCTGCTCCTTTTCCGCTGCTTCTAAGGCCTTTAAGCCATTATCGGCGGTAATAACCTGATAGCCTTCCTTTTGCAGATGAAAAGCCAGCAGTTCAATTATATTAGGTTCATCATCAACAATAAGTATTTTCTTGCTGTTCATTTTATCCTCCTCAAAAATGCTTCTATATATTATAAAATTAGGGAAAAAAGCTGATAAACCTTTTTTTAGAATGTTAAGTTTTAGTTACATGTATAGATTCAGCTTATTTAACAAATCTTTAACCTGAGTGTAATATGAAAAAATAAAAACTGTTTTATAATGGGTTCAAATCATATTTGAGGAGGAATGAAAATTGTTCAGAAAAAAATTAAGTGTTTTGGGATTGATAGGGGTGTGGCTGCTGCTTTTATTAACCGGCTGCGGCAAAGGAGGAAGTGATAATACGGTTCAAAAATTTGCTTCCCTGACGATAGCTGGTTCTACCTCAGTTCAGCCGTTAATGGAGGAATTAGCTAAAAGCTATCAGGAAAAAAACAGTAATGTCAGAATCATGGTTCAGGGTGGCGGTTCCAGTGCCGGGATAAAATCAGTAGCTGCCGGTTCTGCTGATTTGGGAATGTCATCACGTGAATTAAAGGATTCCGAAAAAAATGGTTTGGAACCGCTTGAAATTGCTAAAGATGGTATAGCGGTAATAGTAAACAGTACTAATGGAGTAAAGGACTTAACCCTGCAGCAGGTAGCTGATATTTTTTCCGGTAAAATCACTAACTGGAAGGATGTTGGCGGAGCTGACAAAAAGATTGTAGTTGTAACCAGAGAAGAGGGGTCAGGTACCAGAGGCGCTTTTGAAGAAATTGTTATGAAGGATGAAAAAATCATGACCAGCGCAATAACTCAAAATACTACTGGTTCAGTACATCAAACAGTTGCTCAGGATGAAAGTTCAATTGGTTATATTTCCATCGGTAATCTTGATGATAAGGTTAAAGCAGTAGCTATTGATAACGTTGAAGCTAATGAGGATAATGTAAAACAGGGAACGTATAAGATATCCCGTCCGTTCCTGGTAATCTCTAAAGGCGAGCCTTCTCCGGAAGCCAAGGCTTTTCTGGAATGGATTTTAGGGGATGAAGGACAGTCAATAGTAGCTAAGAAATTTATTTCCGTAAAATAGAATGATTAAAATAAGGCTGAAAGCTCCGGCTTTCAGCCTTATTGTTTAACAATCAGTCAGCCTCCTGCAAAAAGCCGTCAGCCTCTATCTCTGTCCAATCCTGTACTCCAGGCAGTCTCAGCCAGATTTTTTTTGATTCCGGTTCCACTACCAGCTGATACAGGGCGAAATCCGGCAGGTAGGCACCGCCCTTATCCTTAGGCAGGATGATCAGCTTCTGCATCATAGCCGCATCGATTTTCCCCTTATTTTTTTGAGCCAGCTTAAGAAGATTATTTCTGCGTTCTTCTGACCAGAAGCTTTTCTCCTCAGAAGGACTTTCCAATTGCCACTCAGGGCTGAAAAAGGCATTGGACTGAGCCATGACACCTTTAGTTGTCACAGCATCCCCGCGCTGCAGCCCCAGGGTGCACCATTCATAAGAGCGGGCTTCTTTGCTGTCTGCCACACCGATAATGAAGCTGCTGTTGTTGCCCCAGGTATGGAAGAATCTGTCCACATAATCCAGGGTTTCCGCTTCATGGAGCACCTGGCTAAGACCAGTCAGGCTGTCCAGTCTTGCCTTATCATTGGCAGCTGAGCTGGCAGAGCCATTGTTCAGCTCTAAGAAAATTCCTCTGCTGTTTAGTCCGTTGACCGTATATATCTCTCCGGCGATGCTGATATTGGCCATAGGCAGTGAGCCGTCAGCCGGATGATAGACCACTACTGTCACTGTAGGCTCCAGCTGCTTATAGTTCGGGAAGAAATCATAATTTCTGCCGTAGACCAGCTTGTCCTTAGCATAATCATCGTAAACGGCAAGACCGCTGCAGCCCATAATCCCGGCAGCTCTTTCCACACTGTTGACCAGCTTGATTTCCTCCAGCGTCATACCGGACGTTTCCGTCATACCAAGCATCATTTCCTTCAGATGATGCGGATACATATTATAAGTATCATCGGCAATTCTTTCTGCTGCTGCTCTTTTCTCAGGATGTTCTTTGAAATAAGGGGCAAACCATTCATGGGCAATAAAGCGCAAATCCTCACCTAAAAGAGCGCCATACTGTCTGCCCATATCACGCCATGAGCCATGCATCTCTGCCAGCTTGATTTTCCCGTCAGCATACAGGAGGCCCTGCTCAAAGGAGGCGGCAACCTTGTCCGCCTTACAGAGGGCTTCTGCCCTCTGCAAGCCATTCGTATTATCCGTCATGCCTGAGAGGGTCAGCATAACAGCTGCTGTCAGCACTGTCATATACCGCAGTAAATCCTTAGACCAACACTTTTTCATACTCTCACCTCATATCAATAAAATCTGCTCGTTAAAATAATATTATCATTTCACCCTTTAATAAGCAATAAAAAAAGCTGCTGCCGCACTTAAATAAATCATTGCTGCGGCAGCAGCCTTTAGTCTGCTTTTTAACAATTTTTTTTCGTAAAGTTTAACAGTCCGCCGGCTTTGATAATAGCCTTTTGTCTTGTGGTAAGAGAATTTTGTACTGTAAATGAGGTTTCTTTAGTTTTGTTCGTTACAGTAATAACCTCCTGATTTAGCTGCTCCTGCAGATTCAAAATTTCTAATTGATCGCCCTGGCTGATTTGGTCATAGTCTGCTTCAGCGGTAAAGGTGAGAGGCAGGATGCCGAAATTAACTAAATTAGCTTTATGGATACGGGCAAATGATTTGGCAATAACCGCTTTGATGCCTAAATACATCGGAGCTAAAGCAGCATGCTCTCTGCTTGACCCCTGACCATAGTTTTGTCCGCCGACAATTATACCGCTGCCCTTTTCCAAAGCTCTTTGAGCGAAGGTAGGATCTACTGCGGCAAAGACGTATTGTGAAATGGCAGGAATATTGGAACGCAAAGGCAGTATCTTGGCTCCTGCCGGCATAATATGGTCGGTAGTTATGTTGTCGGTTACCTTAAGTAATACTTCTTCGGTCAGCTCTTCAGGCAGCTCCTTAGCTATAGGCAGCGGCTTGATGTTAGGGCCTCTGACTACCGTTATTTCTTCTGGATTTTCTGCCGGAGCTATGATCATGCTGTCATCAATCAAGAATTGTTCAGGCTGTTTTATAGCCGGGTATTCACCTAAATCACGCGGATCGGTCAATACTCCCTTTAGGGCAGCGGCTACAGCCACCTCCGGACTGGCCAAAAAGACCTGAGCATCCTTAGTTCCGCTCCGCCCTTCAAAATTACGGTTAAAGGTTCTTACCGAGTTAGCCTTGGAGCAAGGAGACTGCCCCATACCGATACAAGGACCGCAGGTGCACTCCAGAATTCTTGCTCCGGAAGCAATGATATCGGCTAAAGCACCGTTTCTGACCAGCATTTCTAAAACCTGTTTAGAGCCCGGGGAGATAACCAGACTGGTTTCAGGATGAATTTTTTTGCCCTTAAGAATGGCTGCTACCTTCATTAAGTCAGTATAGGAAGAATTAGTACAGCTGCCGATAGCTACCTGGTCAATCTTAATTGGACCGATATCCTTGATTTTAGCTACATTATCAGGACTGTGCGGCTGTGCTGCCAGCGGCTCTAAGGCTGCTAAATCAATGGTAATAGTTTGGTCATAGGCTGCATCAGGATCAGCCTTTAATTCCTTCCATTGGTCAGCACGTCCCTGGGCGGTCAGAAATTCTTTAGTTATTTCATCACTTGGGAAAATGGAGGTTGTAGCACCTAATTCTGCTCCCATATTAGTTATGGTTGCTCTTTCCGGTACGGAAAGGGTTGCGACACCAGGACCGGTATATTCAATAATTTTACCGACTCCGCCCTTAACACTTAAGATGCGCAGAACCTCTAAAATAATATCCTTAGCGGAAACCCAGGGGGAAAGCTTGCCGGTTAATTCTACCTGAACGACCTCAGGCATATTGAGATAGAAAGGACCTCCTGCCATAGCTACGGCAACGTCAAGTCCTCCGGCTCCAATAGCGATCATACCGATTCCTCCGCCGGTAGGGGTGTGGCTGTCAGAGCCAAGCAGTGTATTGCCCGGCACACCGAATCTTTCCAGGTTTACCTGATGGCAGATACCATTTCCCGGGCGAGAGAAATAAATTCCATGTTTTGCTGCTACAGTCTGTAAAAATTTATGATCATCAGCATTTTCAAAACCTGTTTGTAATGTGTTGTGATCAACATAGCTGACAGAAAGCTTGGTTTTTACTTGTGGAATATTCATTGCTTCAAATTGCAGATAAGCCATTGTACCTGTAGCATCTTGTGTTAAAGTCTGATCAATGCGGATAGCAATTTCTTTTCCTGCTGTCATTTCACCAGAGATTAAATGGTCTTTTAAGATTTTTTGTACTAAGTTGTTACCCATTAATTACACCTCTTTTCTTTAATAAACTTTATTTTATTGCAAAATGAATGATTTTGCAATAAAAAATACCTAAAGCCTTTTAGTTAATTTAATTTTGCTTGTCTTGACTTAACTGTTATTTTTAGCTAACCTAGAAATAATTAAAAAATTTATCAGGGAAGAAGGAGAAAAATGAGTCAATGCCGTCAATGCGGAAGCTGCTGCTGTCATTTACCCGGCTTTTTTGCTCCTCACAGTGAGGCTGTAAAAAAATTAGCTCTGTATTTACAGGAGGATGAAGCCGCCGTAAAAAATTATTTAGTGCGTGATTACCGTTCTCCCTTCGGGGAAAAGGTCTGGTTCTGGAGTCCGGCCATGGTAGATAAGGAAGGCAAGAAATTAATTGCTGCTGATATTGAAAATTATCCGCTGGAAGCGGAAAGGGCAGGTCGGGAAGGCGGTCACTGCATATTCTTTGACCCGGAAACCAGACTTTGCCGGATTCATCCGGTGAAGCCCCTGGGCTGTAAAATTTATGACTGTCAGAGCAGTGAAAATAATACAGGGAGGATGTATTTTCAGTATTTTAAGGGAGAAGGAGAGGTGCGCAGGGTAAATCAGGCTGAATGGGCTGAGCTGTGGGATTTTTACTGCCCTAAATGTGGGGAGGATGAGGCTGCTTATACCGGGGAGATAAAATCGGAGGATAAGGATTACCATAAGGTTGTCTGTGCTCATTGCGGCTATTGGTTCTGGGTATATTAGCTGATGAATATGAATGTAAATTAATGTAATTTTTAAAAGCTGACAGCAGGTATATTCATTAATTTTGTAGAAATAAATAATATGGAAATTTTGCGCTAAACTTTTTTGCCTAAGTGCCGATATTATAAATAAGTGATGAAATGGAGGTGTGTATATTGAATGGTATTAATGGACTGAATATTTCAACAGCTTATCAGGCGGCTGTAAATATGAAGGAAAAAAGTACGGTAGAAAATGCAGTTAAAAAGGAAAAAGACGGGGCTGTCATTGATAAAGTAGAGCTTGGTCAGGAGGAGAATAAGCCGGTTACTTATACTAAGCCTAAGGGCTTGACCAGTGAGCAGGTAAATGATTTAAAGGAAGACCAGGCTGCCAGTCAAAGAAAGATGCTGGAATCGATGATTCAGGGCTATATAGAAAATCAGGCGGCTTTAAATCAGGGTTATACTCATCTGAATTTTGACGGAGTTAAGATTTCTGTTGAAGAGTTTGCTCTGCCGGAGCTGGCTACGACACCGGAGGAGGCTAAAGCTGCTATTTCTGAGGGCGGCGCTTATTCGGTAGAGAAGGTGGCTGACAGAATCATGGGACTGGCTGAAACTCTGGCTAACGGTGACCTTGAAAGGCTGTCTGTTTTGAAGGATGCAGTGATCAAAGGCTTTGAAGCTGCCGGAGCGGATTTTAAATCAGTAACTAACGATGATTTGCCGCAGATTTGCCATGATACTTATGATGAAATCATGAAACGCTTTGATGACCTGGAGGCCAGTCTGCAGGCTGGTAAAAATGAAGTTTCAGAGGACTCAGCTGCTGAGTAAAGTTAGGATTAAGTCTGACAGGAACTGCTTTTATCAGTTCCTGTTTTGCTATTTGAATAGATAATATATTACATAGATGAGTAAAATAAAGCCAAGAACTGTTTTCAGCAGTTTATGGATTATTGCCAGAAGAGGAAGTGAGAAGCGCTTTTTGCAGGGAAAAAATAACTGGACACCGGCAGGGGTTAAGGTGTCTAAAAATATATGGCTGATGATTCCGATAACTATGCCCCAATATAGATCATGGTGCAGTACTGCTTCTGCCCAGGGGGCAATTAATATAAAGAGAAGAAGAGCAGTCAGGCTGTGAGTGAAGCCTCTGTGTTTGATAAAGAGATATAATTTTAATTTAAGTGCGACAGTCGATTTGGGATGGTCAATATCGGGCAGCAGACTGCCTAATATTCCTCCCAGGATAATCTGCCAGGATGGTTCAGCCATGATATGGGAATAGACTAAAGCTGAACTTATTCCTGCGAGCATATGAGTTGAGCCTTTCACGAATCCAATTCCTTTCTTGAATTATTTGCTGCTTAACAAAAAATTCGCTGTTAGTGCGAGTATTCCTCTTTAAAATATATTGAAGGGAGAATCAGCCTTTTGTTATTAGATCTTGTTTTACAGAAAATTGCGGAAAGAAAAATACAGGAAGCCATGGAAAAAGGGGAATTGGATAATCTTCCGGGAGAAGGCAAGCCTTTACAGCTTGATGATCTGCCGGGAGTTCCGGCTGAAGAGAAGATGGCTTACCGTTTATTAAAAAATTCCGGTTTTGCGCCGCCGGAAATATTACTTAAGCAAGAAATAAATGAATTAAAGGAATTAATAAAACAATGTAGAAATAGTAAAGAACATAAAATATTACAAGACAAGCTATTGGTACAGGAAATCAAGTATAATATTTTGATGGAAAAAAGAGGATTAAGGTAGTCGGTGAAGAATCTATTAAAATTGCAGAAGGGAGAGGTGCAGATATGAAAAAGATAGGTATTCTGACTGGAGGGGGAGATTGTCCCGGGCTAAATGCCGTAATCAGGGCGGCAGTTAAAACTGCAGTAATGAAGTATAACTTAGAGGTTGTAGGTATTGCTGATGGCTTCAGCGGATTGATTAACGGGCATTTTCGGGAATTAACAATTAGCAGCGTTTCAGGCATCTTGCCCAGAGGAGGGACAATTTTAGGAACTTCTAACCGTGATAATCCGTTTAATTTTGCTGTTTCTGAAAATGGAAAAATGACTTATCATGATATGTCTGATAAATGCATAAAAAATTTAGAAAAGGAAGGAATAGATGCTCTGGTCGTTATTGGCGGAGACGGCAGTTTAAGCATTGCTAAAGAATTTGCTGACAGAGGAGTAAAAATTATCGGTGTGCCAAAAACTATTGACAATGATCTTTCTGCGACTGATACGACTTTTGGCTTTGATACGGCTCTCGTTACGGCTACTGAAGCTATTGATAAGCTGCACACAACGGCTGAATCACATCACAGAGTTATGGTGCTTGAGGTTATGGGACGGTATGCTGGCTGGATTGCTATCCAGGCGGGAATTGCCGGAGGTGCTGATGTTATTCTGATTCCTGAAATTCCGTTTAAGATTGAAAAGGTAGTGGAATCGATCCAAAAAAGAAAAGAGCACGGTAAAAAATTCAGTATAGTAGTTGTTGCCGAGGGAGCTAAGCATTTTGGCGGAGAGATGGTAGTTCAGCAGGTAATAGAAGGCAGTGCTGATCCCATTCGTTTAGGCGGCATAGGCAATGTGGTAGGCAAGGAAATAGAAAAGCTGACCAATATAGAGACCAGAGTTACGGTACTGGGGCATTTGCAGAGAGGCGGAAGTCCTACCCCGTTTGACCGAATTTTAGCAACCAGGTACGGACAAAGTGCCGTTGAATGCTTGATGCAGGGACAATTCGGCTGCATGGTGGCTTTGAAAACTCCTTTGATTAAGCCGGTTCCTTTAGCTGAGGCTGTTCAGGAGCTGAGAATGGTTCCGAGTGACGGACAGCTGGTCAATACTGCTAAATGTGTGGGAATAAGCTTTGGCGATTAATTTTAGGAGGTAAGAAATTGAATATTGTTTTAGTAGAACCGGAAATAGCACCCAATACTGGAAATATCGCTCGCTTATGTGCTGTAACCGGAAGTAGTCTGCATTTAGTACGGCCTTTAGGCTTTTCTACTGATGATAAATCCTTAAAACGGGCCGGATTAGATTACTGGCACCTGCTGGACATAACTTACTATGACAGCTTTCAGGAGGTTAAGGATAAATTTAATAAAAATACTTTTTACTATGCTACGACCAGCGGCAGTAAATTTTATAATGAAGCTGCTTATAAAGCTGATGATTTTTTAGTCTTTGGTCCGGAGACGAGAGGTCTGCCTAAAGACCTGCTGCTGGAGAACAAGGACTATTGTGTTAAGATACCTATGTCAGGTGTTGAGGGAGCAAGGTCGCTGAATTTATCTAATTCTGTAGCTGTTATTGTTTATGAAGCCTTAAGACAAAATGGTTTTTTGGATTTGATTTAAAAATTAGTAGTCTGTTTGACGATTTTATGGTATAATGCTTTATGCATAAATTAAGTACATTAAGGTGGGAAAGAGCGATGAAGGAAATTCTTACAGTAAAAGAGGTTGCAGAATATTTACGTATGAATCAGATGACTATCTATAAGATGGCTCAAAAAGGCGAAATCCCTGCTTTTAAGATTGCCAGTAATTGGCGTTTTCGTAAAGAGGAAATAGATGAATGGCTTAATCAAAAGGCTAAATGTTCTAATAAGCTCTTGATAATAGATGATGAGGAATCACTTTGTAAGTTACTTCAGTCAAGCTTAGAAGCTGAAGGATTTGATGTTGACATAGCGATAACGGCAAAGGATGCGCTGAAGAAGGTAAAAAAGGGAGATTATGATTTGGTTCTGTTGGATCTTCTGATACCGGAGATGAACGGGGTAGAGATCTTTAAGGAGATAAATAAGTTTAATGAAGACCTGCCTGTGGTTATGATGACGGCTTATCCGGATGATGGTTTGGTTGAATCAGCAATTAGAGAAGGGATACAGTTTATTTTACGGAAGCCTTTTGACTTAGCTGAAGTAAAAAGAATTTTGAAAATAACCTTGTCTTAAAGAAAAGCTATTCAGTTTCTGAATAGCTTTTACTTATTAGGGAGTGTGAACAGTGAAAAAAATAGGAGTAATATCTGATACGCATTATCCCAGAAGGCGCAAATCGCTTCCAGAAGAGCTTTTCAGGGGACTTCAGGGAGTTGACCTTATTCTTCATGCCGGTGACCTTATTGATGAGGAAATGATTTGGCTTTTAGAGGAAATCGCTCCTGTAACTGCTGTAGCGGGAAATTGCGATGACTGGGATTTAGCTGAACATTTAGGCGAGAAAAAAATTATTACCGTTGAGCGGGTAAAGATAGGTTTAACTCATGGTTATATAGGTCAGGGCAGAACAACTCTGGAAAGGGCTTTTTCTCAGTTTGCCGGAGAGGGGATAGATTGTCTTGTGTTCGGACACAGTCATCAGCCTTATAACTCTTATCATCATGGCTTGCTCTTTTTTAACCCCGGCTCTCCAACTGATAAGAGAAGCTGTCCTGATTATTCTTATGGGATATTAGAAGTTAATGGCAAAAATATTAAGGGATATCATTATTATTTTTAATTGAGAAAGGATTTGAGAAGATATGCCTATTAAGGTACCTGATAATTTACCGGCTAAAGAAATACTGCATGCTGAAAATATTTTTATTATGGATGAAACGAGAGCTTTTCATCAGGATATACGTCCTTTAAAGATTATTATTTTAAATTTAATGCCAACTAAGGAAGTAACGGAAACTCAGCTTATTAGACTGCTCAGTAATTCTCCTTTGCAGATCGAGCTGATTTTACTGCAAACTGATACGTACCAGAGCAAAAATACTTCTGAAGAGCATTTAGCTAATTTTTATCATACCTTTTCTGAAATCAAGTCTCAAAAATTTGATGGTATGATTATTACCGGAGCTCCGGTTGAACATTTAGAGTTTGAAGAAGTGGATTACTGGGATGAGCTGAAGGAAATTATGGAGTGGAGCAAGAAAAATGTTTTTTCTACTCTTCATATTTGCTGGGCAGCTCAAGCTGGTTTATATTACCATTATAATATTCCGAAATATATTTTACCGGAAAAAAAATTCGGTGTTTTTAAGCATTATCTCAGAAACAGCAAGGCTAAACTGGTTCAGGGCTTTGACCAGGAATTTTATGCTCCTCATTCCAGACATACTGAGATAAAGGAAGAGGATATCATTAACAATTCTGAGCTGGAGATAATAGCTCTTTCTGATCTGGCAGGGGTATATCTGGTCAAGAATACAGATGGAAGTCAGATTTTTGTTACCGGACATTCGGAATACGATGCTTTGACCTTAAAAGCGGAGTATGATCGTGACTTAAAACGCGGAGCCAATATTCAGATACCATATAATTATTTTCCTGATGATGATCCGACTCAAGCACCGGCAGTAAGATGGAGAGCGCATGCGAATCTGCTGTTTAATAACTGGCTCAATTATTACGTTTATCAGGAAACTCCGTTTAATGTTGAACAAATCGGCGATAAAACTGGAAATAAATAAAAGAAAAAGTGCGATTAAATCAATGGTTTATCGCACTTTTGTTTTTTATTATCTGGAAAAATAGCAGAGGCTTTGTCAGGACTTAAATTTGCTTATTTTTTAAAATGTTACCCTTTTGTTACCGCTTTTTATTTTTCCATGAGTAAATCGAATTTTTTGACGGATTCTTTTTTCATTTCTTTGGTCACGTGGAGATAAACACTTCTGGTTATTTTATCATCTTCATGTCCTAGCCTGTCCATAATTTCTTCAAGACCTACGCCGGCCTGAGCTAAAAGGGAAGTGTGAGTATGCCGAAGTGCATGAGGAGATATGTCATAGTTTAAACCAATCTTAGACAAGCTCCTTTTCATGTTCATTCTTGCTTGATTATATGGTAATGGATATCCAGGATATCTCTTGCTGGTAAAAACAAAATTCTCATCATGCCATATATGGCGATATCTAATTTTTTCTAAATTCTGTTGCTGTTTGTGTTTCTTTAACTCATCAATAACAAAATGGGATACTTCTATAATTCTTCTGCTTCGTTTGGTCTTCGGAGCTTGCAATATATAATCTTTTATTGTTTTATCAGCGTAGAGAGTTTTATTTATATCAATGGTGCTGTTTTGGATGTCAATATCCTGCCATTTTAGCCCCAACGCTTCCCCGATCCGCATTCCTGTATAAATCAAAAGTAGAAATAAGGCGTAATAATCACTATACTTTTTACATTCATTCAAAAATAATTCCACTTCATTTTTTTCTAAATATTTTATTTTCTCTTTTTCATCTTCTTTTAATTTAGTTGGCCTTCTTTGCATTTTAACAAACTGCATAGGGTTAGAATTGATTATTTCTAGTTCTAGCGCTTTTTTAAATATAAGAGAAAGGATTGATTCTATTCCACTAATGTAACACTTGCTGTATTTTTCTTGTAATTCGTTAACAATTTGTTGTAACTCTATTTTTTTGATCTTGCTGAGTTTTTTATTGTTTAGGTAATGTTTAACTATTTTTAATTGGTCTAAACGAAGATTATATGTGCTTAATTTAATGGTGGGTTTATATAGCTTTAGCCATTCCTCTGCAAATTCTCCAAAGGTTATATTTTTCTCTTCAACGTAAATGCCTTTTGCCAGCTCCACCTTCATTCTGGCAGCTGCTTCTTCAGCTTCTTTCTTTGTCCTAAAGCCACCTACAGCTTTCTTTTTACGTTTTCCGAATTCATCTTTGCCTATGTCCATGCTAAAAGTCCATGTTTTACCTCTCTTATAAAAGCAGGCCATGTTAATCACTCCAATCTTTAATATAATTATTCGCCATCTGTTTTGCTAATTCTTCGTATGCTTTTGCTTTGTTTCTTCCTGATCCGGTAGGTGCAGCATTATCAAAGATTTGCTGGGGTAGGGAAGAGGGCTTGCTTGTCCAACCTTGCTCTGATTCAAAAAACAATACTTTTTCAATTAAATCAATTTTCATATTATCGACTCCTTGCGAATGTATGTTTGTTTTCACGTTGAAAGAAAAGCCCTTTTAGGGGCTTTTCTTTGGGCTAATTTTTAATTTTATATAGATATTTCCATACATATTCCACCGGTGAATTAGGAACGACAACTTCGTTTTGTAATTCATCTTCGGAGTAACTATATTTTTCAATGGAGTTGCCATATTTATCGTATAGAACATAAGAATATTCAGTATAAGTTCTATCTGGATAAAATATGTTATTAAATAGTATGAATCTTACGTTTCCGGTCTTATAAAGCTGTTGCCCTTTGTTTGTATATAAATATTTAACCCAGCAATCAAAGCTATTATCTTCTTCATCTTTTGTTAGAGTTTCTGTATCTAAGTATATGGATATTTCTTCAGTTTTAACTATTTCTATATATCTTGAATCAGCAAAACAAATAGAATGGTAGATTAAAATAAAAGCTAAGGTTAAAATTAACAGTGATAATTTTTTCATTGAAAAGCCCCCATTAAATATTTTCTGATTCAATAGAAGTATTTTTCCCTTTATTATTATCGAAACAGTAAAGGATTAAATCTTGCAATTGGCTCAGGTCTTCTATTGAGTTTATATAAATTCTGCTTGTGCCAAGGCCGGCTGGGGCTTCTTCAAAGTGAAAGTCACCTACCTTATCAGCTATCTCTGTTACATCAATTTTGGTAATTATTATTTTTCTTTGTTCAGCTAAGCATAATCTTATAAACCAATAAGCTGAATTTTTTGTTTGGATCCCAAAATAAGCTGTGGTATCTTTATATTTCAATTCTGTAATATCTCTGTTGTTGGCAATTAAAATATTTTTTATTATTTCAAATGCTTCTAATTCTTCTTTGGTTGTTTCTATTTTCCTTACATGACTATATTCTTCTTTTTTGCATTCAGATATTTCTTCGTCTTTATTTTCTTCCGTTGTGCATAAATCTTCTTTAGGAAATAATCCTTGACTAACAATATCTAAAACAGTATGAGAAATTGATTTTTTAACAATAGGTCTAAAACGATCTATTACATTTTGGGTAATTCTTGAATCGGTAAAACCTTTAATTAAAAATCTTATAAAATCATCAGAAGGATTTTTAAATATTTTCGCAAGCATTTCATCTACATTAGAAGTATATATTAAATCTTCAGCGAAAGTGATAAGAGATTCTGAATTAAATGTTTCTTTCCTAAACTTAGATAAGTTTTCGATGTCAAAAGATGATAAATTCTCAATATTTATAATCAAAAATGGGGTTTCATCCATGTGGTTATTTTCGTTTAAATCTGTAAAAAAACGATATTCTAATCCATTAGAAATAATACCAAATTTAACATTTGGTACAGCATTAAAATATCTGCCTAATTGTGCATCATGATTAGACAATTCTTCTCCAACTGACTTGGCTTCCAAGAATATGATGGGAATATTATCTTTAAAGATAGCATAATCTACCTTTTCACCTTTTTTCTTTCCAAAGTCAGCATCATATTCTGGTCTTACTTCAAGTGGATTAAAAACATCAAATCCTAAAACTTGTAAAAATGGAACAATTAATGCTTGCTTGGTCATTTCTTCGTTTGTTATGTGATTTTTTCTTTCACTTACTTGGATAGATAGTTTTTGTAATTCTTCTTTAAAATTCATTTTCTAATCCTCCAATCATTTCGACAAAATAATACAAATTTAGTACATTTTACTCCGCTGGGTGTAAAAAAAGTTGATTCAATAAAGTATCAACAAAGGTGTTCTTGCTTTACAAATTTGTATTCAGCTAATTCAGCCGGAACGCCTAAACATTCAGCAACACGTATATAGCCGTATTCCTTGAAAAACTCCTCATGATCGTCTGAGATCAGAAGCTCTGCTGCGAATTTATTCGCCTCCTTTTCATATCTTCCGGTAGGGAAGAGGGTGTGTTCTTTAAGATAACCCAGTATTTGATTTGAATGTAGAACTGCATGGCCTAATTCATGAGCCAATACTATATTTTGGGAAATCTCATCTAAATCAGAGTTGATAACAATTTGTTTAATTCTAAGAACAGTGGTAAAAAAACCTTTTATATTTTTGCCAAGAGGTTCCAGAGTTACTAGAATATTTAATGCTTTAGCTAATTTCCAAGGATTATTGGTTTCATGAGTGTTGATTATGCGTTTTACTATCTTTTTTATATACATTAAATTCAACTCTATTCACTATTTTTTTTCTTGGATTTAGGGGTAAATCTTTTTTTAGATTCTTCCTTAGATCGAATAAATGCTCTCATTAAAGCTTCCATAAATTCTTGTTTATCATCTTCGGAGTATTCATCGTTATAAAAGAAATTTTCCCCTGCTTTTAGCATGTAATCTTTATATTGTTTCTTGTCCCGCGCAGTTGGTTTAAAAGGTAAGTTATCAGGTAATTCAGGGATAGTATTAATTGGCTCCTGAATATATCCTGCGCTAGCCATCAATTCATCATAAGAAGTATTAAGATGAATTGCTATTTTTTTTAAAGTATCTACATCAGGGGACTTTGTTTCGCCTTTTTCTATTCTAGATATAGTGGTATTGCTTATATTCGAAGCTAATGATAATTTTCTTTGGCTCCAACCTTTTTCTTCCCTTATTTTACGAATTAATTCGCCTAAATTTTTTCTTACTGTATTATCCATAAAAACACTTCCTTGAATAAAGAATATCAAATATATTGCATATAAGCAACAGAATAAGAGAAATTTATAAAAAAAGTGTTGCATTATAGTTACAGAAATGCTATACTGTAAATGTAAAGTGACACATGAAAGAAACGGAGGTGAATAATATGAAGTTAATTTTAAATACATCAAAATTTGAACAATTACAGGGAGATAGAACAGATATAGAAATGGCTTCTTTGTTAGGCTTGAATAGGTGCCAACTATGGAGGGCTAAAAACAACATTAACGGTGTTGGGGAAAAATTTATAGCAGGCTTTAAAAGAGCTTTTCCGGATGAAAACATGGATGAATTTTTTTTACTCAATCCGTTGCAAGAAAGTGACAGCTCGACAAAATCCGCATAAAAAGGAGGAAGAAAAACATGGGATACGATATGATGACTGAGTTTGATAGTGCAAACGATTTATATTTTCAAGGACTGGAAGAAATGATGGCAGAGCAGGAACAAGCTATTCCAGTTGCTGAGGAAATAGCTTGCTGTCTGGATGATGATATCCCGTTTTA
>JBJDXG010000107.1:0-4729 GCA_051866555.1 bacterium
GGTTCATCAAGTGCTGAGGTTGCTTCATCTAAAAAGACCAGCTCAGGCTTTTGAATTAAAATGCGTGCAAAGGCTAGTCTTTGCTGTTCACCCAAAGATAAAATATGGGACCAGTCATCGACCTTATCAAGCATTGGCAGGAATTGCTCCAAACGGCATTTTTCCAGCACAGCTTCGATTTCTGCCGGAGAAACCTCCTTTTTAACCGGATAAAGCAGCGCATCCCTTAAACTCCCCTGCGGCAGATAAGCTCGCTGCGAAAGGAACAGGCTGTTTTCCGGCATTTTGACCTCACCGGAACCAAAAGGCCAGATTCCTGATATCAAACGAAGCAGTGTGCTTTTTCCCTGACCTGATCTGCCGGTAATCAGGAGATAATCTCCTTTTTTCAGCTCCAGACTTAAATTATCAGTCAACTGCTCACCGCAAGGCAGTTTAACGTTCAGATTACTGATAAGCAAATTGTCACTTGAACCATACCTGACCTCGGATTTGATTTTCTCAACCTCTTCAATATGATTGACAAAATCAATAAGTCTGGCACAGACAGACTGCCACTGGGCTATCCCCGAATAGCTGTCAATGATAAAAGAAAGAGAATCCTGCACCCGGCCAAAAGCACTGCTTATCTGCATTAGACCCCCTAATTGAATCTCTTTGGCAAAATAGCGCGGAGCTGCCATAATCAGAGGAAAAATAACAGCCAATTGTCCATAACCGGAGACAAACCAGGTTAATCTTTTTTCGGCTTTTATCAGTTCAATAAAATTATCATAAACCTTGATAAAGTGCTGCTTTAAGCCCTGCTTTTCTTTGCCTTCACCCTGATAAAAGGCTATGCTCTCACTGTTTTCTCTAAGACGCATCATGCTGAAACGGAAATCGGCTTCTTTTCTTTGCTGCTGATAATTGAGCCTGACTAATGGTTTTCCTATTTTTACTGTCAAAATAGTGCCTGCCAGGGCATAAGCCAGAGAAAGCCAGACCATACTTCCAGGAATCTTCAATTCTATCCCACCTAAAGAAATATGCCAAAGTCCTGAAAGATTCCATAAGATCATAATAAAAGCCCCTAAAGTAACGGCTTCCCGCAAAAAGCCCAGAGTTAGCTGTAAGGTAAGGTCGGCAAAAAGATTAATATCCTCACTTATCCTTTGGTCAGGATTGTCCTCGGCACTGCCTAAGAGCTGAATTTTATAGTAAGACTGCTTGCCTAACCATTTAGTAAGGTAATTTTTCGTCAGCCAGTTTCGCCAGCTGAGCTGTAATACCTGTCTTAAGTAAAGGGCATAAACGGCCATGATAATGTAAAGAAAAGCCCAAAACAAAAATACGCCAATCTGAGTCCAGAACTGTGACTGCTCATAATTTTGCAGCAAATCATAAAAAACCTTGTACCAGTCATTGATCTTTACCAGGGTATAAACTATTCCCAGATTAAGCAGAACAACAACTAAAAGCAGCCCCCTGGCCTTCCACTTTTCTTCTGAACACCAATAAGATTTTAATAACTTCCAGACACTATAAAAAAATTCTCTGCTGTTTTTTTGCAAAATTTAACCACCTCCTGAAATAAAAGCTTTAGCCTTTAAGTGAAATATCTTTATTTTCTTTTAACAGGATACAGCTGATTAAGCCGACAAGCAAAAAAGCTAACCCGTTAAAAAACAAAACTGTCATGATACCATACAGATCACTGATAAAACCGGTTAAAACAAAAGCCAGAGGTGTAATAGCCATGACCGACATTGTGGCCAGAGCGAAAACTCTTCCCTTCAGCTCCTCAGGAACGATTTCCTGAACCTTAGCCATTACTACCGCATTGGTAATTCCTATTCCCGCCCCGACTATAAACAGGCAAACGGCTAATAAATAAAAGCTGGAAAGCTGGGAAATTAATAAAAAGATTAAACCGGCAAGAAATAAATTAACAGTTAATACTGCTCTAAAAGATAAAGAAAGATTAACTGTGCCTAAAACTGCACTTGTAATTATTGCTCCTAAAGATAAGGATAATTCTAATAATGACATCTGTAAAGCTGTTCCTTTAAGAATATCTGTGGTAATAATGGGAATAGCCATCATTATCGGAGTCATGAAAAAATTAGCCAGGCAAAAAATTGCTACTAAAGTCAATAAAAATCTATTAGTTATAAAATAGCTTATTCCTTCCTTGATGTCATTTACCATACTGCTATTTTTTGTATTTTCTTCTGCTGCCAGAGAAATTTTAGCAGCAGCTTTTATCTGTTTGAAACAAATTATGGCCAGTAAATAAAAAGCAACCTGCAGACCAAAAGCACCGGTTACACCAAGATACATGACTGCCATACCGGATAAAGCAGAGCCGATTGCCGGTCCGATAAAAGTAATGCTGCCGTCTAAAGCAACGGCTTTAGATAATTCTCCTTCCGGAACTACAGACGGCAGACCACTGGCTGAAGCACTCATCATCAGCGGCATGAATAAGGACATGAGAAAATAAAAGCCAATTAATGAGAGCGGATATTGCTCAACCAGCGAAAAACTGCAGAATAAGGCTGTAATGATTAAGAGAGGAATAGAAACAGCAGCGATAAGACATTTCTTCTTACTGTAACGATCAGCAGCAGCGCCCATAAACGGACCGCCTAATATTTCGGCAATCATAGCTGTACCCATGATAAAACCGATTAAGCTGTTGCTGTTTTCAATACCGCTGTGCAATATCCACCAGGAAACAGTAATGACAAAATATCTGTCACACAGCATGGCAATCAATTTGCCAAGATAAAGACAACGAAAATCTGCATACATAAATAAAGGATTTTTAAAAAAATTCATGCTTCCTCCTCTAAAATTTATTTAATATATAAATTTCTATGATAATATTTCTATTACCTTTTTTATTTGTAAGAATAATAAATTTTTTATAATCCAGTTAAGCAAAGCATAAAGCAGCTTATGCCTATTGCACAAGCCGCTTTATACCTAATTGAAACAGAATTTAAACTTCTTCAAAGAATCCTAAATCGTCAATTTTTTCTATAAACTCTTCTACATAGTTTTTATCCGGTAAAGGCCAGATAAAGCCTAATTTATAGAGTATTACAGTAGTAAAATCATTGCTTACCTGTATTTCGGTACCTGTCATTTTACCGTAGTGCAGAATGCCTGACAGATAACTGCTTTTTTGCTCATCATGCATCATGGCATTAAACCTTGCGATAAATTCTTCTTCTGAAATCAGCTGTAGATCATAACCGCATTTTTTCATACCGTTCAGCAATAATCCCATATTAACCTCAAAATTATTATATGGATGGAAAACTACCATATTATCAGGAGTTTTGGATAATAAGATTATCGCTTCTGCTACCTTATCAATTTGTGACAGCTCTACCTGTCCTACTATTTGTTTAACCGGAAAAGCTTCCATAACCTTATAGGATTTCAACAGTTTCAAGAAGGCATTATTGCCGGAGTTTATCTGGAATTCACCGTCACTGGCTCTGGCCATCAGATTGCCTAAACGCATAATTTTAGCTTTTAAGCCTTTGTCTACAGCTTCCAGGATAGCTCTTTCTGCTTTGAATTTCGTCCAGATATATTTATTATCAGTCGTTTGACCGATATAAAGACTGGATTCACTGAATCTGTCAGCTGATAAAGCTCCTCCTTCAGCCAATATACCTGCGGTACTGTAAGTCGAAGTCTGCACTAACAGCATATCCTGCTCCCTGCATAATTTGATTAAGTTTAAAACTCCGTTATAATTTACCTGCTCCATTTTGTTGCCCGCTTCATAATGCTTAACTATTGCCGCACAGTTAATTACAGTTTGAATGGAATAATCCTTCACCTGCTCCAGTGATTTTTTATCCGCAATATCTCCCTCTAATAAGAATATTCTGCGGTCAAATAATTCTTCGTAGGTATCATCAAAATAATACATCAGAATCATCTTCAAACGGTCGGCAATATTAAGATTTTTACTCGCTCTAAGCAGACAGTAGATTTTTCTCTGTCCTTTAGTCAGTAAATCATGCAGAACGTGTACGCCAAGATAACCGGTAGCACCGGTAAGAAGCACATCACCTGTTTCCTGGATTGGAAAATCAGCTTCCAAGCCGTCTGTATTTTTACTTAATATCTTATTTACGGTTGTATAATCATAATCCTCCAGAGCAAAAAATTCCGGTGCTTCTTCTTCACTGCTCATTAAATGCTTAGCTATCATCTGCGGCGTTTTCCAGTTAAATAAATTACCGTACTGAATATTGTAGCCCAGATTATTGATCATGATTATTGCTTTAATAGCCAGGATAGATGTTCCTCCGATAGAGAAGAAATCATCTAAAATGCCAACCTCATCATTATTTAAAAGCTCGGAAAAGACTTGACATATTTGCTCTTCCAATTCATTAGTTGGTGCTACATATTCAGCAATTCTGGCTATTTTCGGTTCAGGCAGAGCTTTGCGGTCTATCTTGCCGTTTGGCGTAAGCGGCAATTTTTCCAGCTGCATATAAGCTGTCGGCACCATATAGTCAGTCAGCGCTTCAGCTAAATAGCTGCGCAGAGCTTCTGTATCTATTTCTGTTTCTGCCATATAGTAAGCACAGAGATGCTGTACTCCGCCGACTTCCTTGATTTCTGCGACAGCACCGGTTATACCGGCAAATTGTGACAGCCTGCTTTCTATTTCTCCCATCTCAATTCTGAAGCCTCTCAGCTTCACCTGATTATC
>JBJDXG010000108.1:0-4696 GCA_051866555.1 bacterium
CGTCCTGGCGGACGTCTTAAAAGCAAGGACATTTCACGGTAAGCAACCGCATGTTTTGACAAATCGTCATATACGCAAAGCACGTGCTTGCCGTTATACATAAAATGTTCTCCCATCGCACAACCAGAATAAGGAGCTAAGTATAATAAGGACGGCAAATCACTGGCAGTAGCAGAAACAACTATCGTGTAATCCATAGCGCCATGTTTTTCCAGAGTGTTTACTACACGGGCAATAGTGGAGGCTTTTTGGCCAATTGCCACATAAACGCAGATTACATCAGTATTTTTCTGATTAATGATAGCATCAAGCGCTACCGCAGTTTTACCAGTTTGACGGTCACCGATTATAAGCTCACGTTGTCCGCGGCCAATCGGCACCATTGAATCAATCGCTTTAAGTCCAGTTTGTAATGGCTGATGTACCGGTTTTCTTTCAACAATACCAGGAGCTTTAAATTCAACAGGACGATAGCCTTCTGATTTAATAGGTCCTTTACCGTCAACCGGCATTCCCAAAGGATTAACTACTCTGCCTAAAAGAGCTTCTCCTACAGGAACTTCAACCAATCTTCCTGTACTCTTTACCATATCTCCTTCTTTAATATGGCTGTATGGTCCTAAGAATACGCAACCAACATTGTCTTCCTCTAAATTTAAGGCCATAGCATAAGTATCGCCAGGGAATTCCAACAATTCACCGGCCATAGCATTTTCCAGACCATAAATACGGGCAATACCATCACCTAACTCAATAACAGTACCAACATATTCAGCTTCAAGCTTTTTCTCATAGTTGGCAATCTGTTGTTTGATCAAGGCCGTAACTTCTTCCGGTCTTAAATTCATCTATTTATTCACCCCTATCTCCTTTCAGTTATACTGCTTGAGATTCTTGCTTGATTAACTCTAAATGCTTTTTAATACTATCATCAATCAAAGTATTTCCTACTCGGATAATAATTCCGCCGATAATCTCAGGATCTACTTCAGCTTTCAGCTCAATATTATCTACATTCATCATTACAGCAATTTTTTCTTCCAAAGCATGTGCCTGATCTTCATCAAGCGGAACTGCTGTTGTAACTTCAGCTACAACAATCTTATTTTCCTCACGAATGATATCCTTTAAATCATGAACGATCTCCGGCAGAAATCTTTCCCTTTTACGGTCAATAATCAGCTGAAGAGTATTCCAGGTTAAAGGATTTGCCTGACCCTGCAGAATAGTCTTCAAAATCTCCTTTTTGTCGGCAGAAGAAATCTGAGGATGAAAAAGTAACTTTTGTAAATCCTCCTCATTTTGAATCAAATCTACAACTTCCTGCAGCTCCTGACTCAATAAGTCAAGCAGATTTTGTTCCTGACCTAATTCATAAATAGCACGGGCATATGTTCTTCCAACTATCATGATACTCGCCCTGCTTTCTTCATGAAGTCATCAATCAGTTGTTTATGTGCTTTCGCATCCAATTCTTTTTTCAAAATAACAGAGGCTGCTTCTACTGACAAATTAAGAACTTGTTTCTTCAATTCAGTCAGAGCCTGTTCTTTCTCCCGGGCAATTTCCTTACGAGCTTTTTCTAAAATCGTATTAGCCTGGGTTTCAGCTGCAGTTTCCGCTTCTTTTTTCAGAACTTCAGCAACCTGCTGAGCTTCCTTGATAATCTTACTCGCTTCGCTTTTAGCTTCAGCTAACTGTGCTTTATACTCTTCCAACAGCTTATTAGCTTCTTCTCTGCTTTTATCAGCAGCAGCCAGGCTGTCACTGATATAGGCTTTTCTCTTTTCCAACATATTAAGAATAGGATTATACAATAATTTAGTTAAGATAAAAACCATCAATAAAAAGTTAATAATCTGAAAGACAAGAGTCATATCAATATTGATCACTGCACAACCTCCTTTCCACTGCTAAGAAATAAATGAAAATAATAATAATAATAATTTAAGAAGTGACATTGACTATCACTTCTTAAATTTTCTAGGATGTGCTATTTTCCAAAGTTATTACTTAACAAATGGGTTTGCAAAAATTAAAACAAGAGCAATTACCAATGCATAGATTGTAAGGGACTCCATAATCGCCATACCTAGAATCATAGTACCTCTGATATCATTTGTACTTTCTGGTTGTCTTGCCATGCTCTCAACAGCTTTAGAAGCAACATTACCTTGAGCAAGAGCCGGAGCAATAGTACCAATACCAATTGCTAAGCTAGCCCCCAATACAGTAGCCACTTGAACTAATTCCATTTATTATTCCCCTCCTTCCCAACATTATGTGATGAATTATTCCTTTACATTCACAAGATCACCTGACCGAAAATAGCACTATATTAACCATCAATTAATGGTGATCGGCATAAACAGCCCCTAAATACACCGTACTTAGGATAGTAAATACATAAGCCTGCAAAGCACCGGTAAACAATCCGAACATCATCATCGGAACCGGTACAGCCAACGGTACTAAAAACAGCAGTACAGCAACTACGATATGTTCCCCCATAACATTACCAAAGAGACGAAAAGACAAAGAAAGCGGTTTGGACAGCTCTTCAACAATGTTTAACGGCAGCATCATAGGATTCGGAGTTAGAAAATGCTTAAAAAAGCCAAAGCCTTTTTCTTTTACTCCTAAAAACTGAATACTGAATAAAACCGTCAAAGCTAAAGCAACAGTAGTATTCAAATCACTTGTCGGTGAACCAAGGAAAGGCACAGACCCCATCCAGTTTCCCAACAAAATAAATAAGAATAAACTGCCCAGCAAAGGGAAGGCTTTAACACCTTTAGGACCTATATTCTGTTCAATCAGATCAATTAAAAACTCAAAAATCATTTCAATAAAATTCTGAAAACCACTGGGGATAATTTCTACTTTTCTGGTTATCAAAAAAGAAACCACAAAGAGAAACGCCATCAAGACCCAAGTCAGAGTTACTGTATTGGTAACAGATATGCCGGCTATGTTAAAAACCTCATGAGCACCTAAATGTTCCATCTTTTTTCACCTCCTCTTTATTTTTGACAAGTGCCTATTCACATAAGCACTGATCAAATCAATTAATACATCAGCAATAATTGCTAATTTCACCACTAAAAGGCCTAAAACCGTACCGCCAAAAAAATATCGTCCGCCTTTCCAGGAGATGCACAGCACTGCCAACATTAAAAACAGACGAAATATATATTTTTTCCTTGTATAGGTCAGTATTTTAGCCAGATTTTCCTGACTGCTGTCGCAGATAGCATAATTGGTCGAAACTATATGGTGAAAAGAAAATATATTGCATAATCCTCCGACAAACACCCCGCCAATCGCCGCTATATGCTGAGAAAATGCTGCTTCGATTAAACAAATCAGCCAAATGATACCTGCTTTTTTAATAATTCTTTTTTCTAAATTATCCAGATCTAACACTCTTTTTCCTTTCCTACTTGTTTGTACTTTGCATCAGAGTATAAATCGACTTAAAGCCCGCTGCCGCCCCTAAGAAAATAAAAATCAGGGTAAACCACGGCTTAGTCTGAAAATATTTATCCAGAAAAATTCCTATCGCTGTGCCAACCAAAAGATTGGCCACCATAGTCGAAGCAAGAGAAGTCAATAATGCCAAAGACTGATATGTACAATTAACTTTCTTTTTTTTATCCTTCATGTCTATCTCCCTCTTTCGGCAAACTACTGCTAATAATCACCAATAAATAAGAGAATTAAACATTTTCTTAATCATCATTATTTTCTCACAATTTCTTCAACTTTATAATGTTATCAATTACAAATTTATTTTACCACAAATATAACACTTCTTACAAGTCCCAGAGCATAAATTTTAGAATTTTTCTGGTTTTTTATCTGTACATCCGAAATAATAAAGCAGATAATCGCAGATTCTCTCTCTTGCCCTGCCGTCACCGTAAGGATTTACCGCATTAGACATTCTCCGGTACTCAGCTTCATCATCCAGCAGATGCTTGATCTCCCGCCATACTCTTTCCTGCTCAGTGCCAATTAATTTAACTGTTCCTGCCGCAACCGCTTCAGGACGCTCCGTATTTTCTCTTAAAACCAGCACCGGCTTGCCCAGTGAAGGAGCTTCTTCCTGGATTCCTCCGGAATCAGTCAGAACGATACAGCTCTTATGCAAAACATGAATAAACTCCAGATAGGATAAAGGCTCAATAGTATGAATCCTTTCATGCTGTCCTAAATACTCAGCTGCCGTTTCCCTGACTAAAGGATTTTTATGTATAGGAAAAATAAGCTCTACATCAGCATATTCTTCCACTATTCGTCTTAAAGCCGTATAGATATCAGCCAAAGGGCGACCCCAGTTTTCCCTTCTGTGGGTGGTGACCAGAATAACTCTTTTACTAAAATCAATTTTCTGCAAAACCGGGTCAGCAAAGCAGTAATTTCTGTCGATCTGCGATAACAAAGCATCTATAACCGTATTTCCGGTAACAAAAACAGAATTAGGGTCTTTCCCCTCCTGCAATAAATTTTCCGCCGCCGTATCGGTAGGAGCAAAATGCACATCAGCCAAAGCTCCGGTCAGTCTCCGGTTCATCTCTTCCGGAAACGGTGAATATTTATTTTTAGTCCTGAGACCGGCTTCAACGTGACCGACCGGAATCTGCTGATAAAAAGCAGCCAGAGAAGCGACAAACGTTGTCGTCGTATCACCATG
>JBJDXG010000109.1:0-4646 GCA_051866555.1 bacterium
AAAATAATATATAATAAAAGGCAAGACTTCAGTAAAAAAAATATTAGGGAGGGAATAAAGATTGAAGATCAGGCAGACAAAAATAGTTTTTCTGGCTATGGTTTGTCTCTTATGTATGGGCATTATTGCAGGATGCGGCAATAAACAACCTCAGCAGGGAGAACAGGCAGTAGCAGTAAAGGCTATGCAGGTAATTCAAAAGGATACTCCAATTACTTACGTTTATGCTGGAGAAGTCAAGGCAAAGGAAGAAGTAAATCTTCAGGCCAGAGTGTCCGGCAGCATTGTGGCTAAAATGGTTGAGGGCGGCGATGTGGTAAGAAAGGGACAGCCTTTATTTAAAATCGACAGCCGTTCTTATCAAAGTGCAGTGCTTTCCAATCAAGCTCAGCTTGCTCAGGCGCAGGCTAATCTGAAAAACGCAGAGCTTGATGCTCAGCGCTATAATGCGTTAGCGTCTCAGGATGCCATTGCGAAACAGACCCGTGATACACAAAACTCTGTAGTTAAACAGCAAAGAGCAGTAGTTGCAGCTAATCAAGCTTTGCTGAAAAAAGCTCAGGATGATTTGAATGATACGGTAGTCGTTTCACCAATCGATGGGAAAATCGATATTAATGACCTTAGCGTAGGAAGCTATGTAACAGCCGGTGATACTATTATGGCAACTATTTCTTCGGTAAATCCGGTATATGTTCAGTTTAATATGAGTGAAAACGAATATTTAAGCTTAAATGAACGCGGCAAAGGCAATTTTACTTCCTGGGGCAAGGGCTTAAAATTAGTGCTTTCTGATGGAAGTGTTTATGCAGAGACAGGCTCTATTACTCAGGTAGACAGAGGTCTTTCTGATAATACGGGTACTCTGACTATGAAAGCTACTTTTAATAATCCCAATAAAATTTTAATTCCCGGTATGTTTGGCAGAATAGAAATGACAACTGAAGTTCGTAAGGGTGCTTTATTAATTCCGCAAAGAGCAGTACAACAGGTTTTAAGTGAACAGTTTGTTACTGTTATAGGTAAGGATAATAAAGCAGAAACAAGATCTGTAACTATGGGAACTAAAATAGGTAATCTTTGGGTAGTGGAAAAAGGCTTAAAACCATCAGATGTAGTTGTAGTAGAAGGCTTGACTAAGCTGCAGCCTGGTATAAGTTTAAAACCGACTATGATAGGATTAGACGATTTGAATAATTCGTCTAAGAAATAGGAGGTTAACATGGCTAAATTTTTTATTGAAAGACCGATATTTGCGATTGTAGTGTCGATTTTGATTACTTTAATAGGGCTAATTGCCGGATTTACTTTGCCTATTGCGCAGTATCCGCAGATTTCTCCGCCGACGATTGCTGTAAATGCTACTTATATGGGGGCTAATGCTGATGTTGTTAATGAAACGGTAGCTCAGGTAATCGAAAATGAAGTAAATGGTGTAGAGGGAATGGATTATATGCTCTCTACCAGCTCTGATACAGGAGCTTATTCATTGACGGTGCAGTTCAATCCGGATGTAAATTCTGATATTGCTTCTGTACAGACACAAAACAGGGTATCGCAGGCTAATGCGACTATCCCAAGCTCTGTACAGGAAATGGGGATTACTACAGAAAAAACTTCTCAGGATATGACTTTGATTTTTTCTTTGTATTCGCCTAAGGGAACCTATGATAAGAAGTTTTTAGATAACTATGCTAAGATTTATCTGGTTGATGAATTAAAAAGAGTTCCGGGAGTAGGGGAAGTTGAGGTCTTTGGCGGAGACTATGCTATGAGAGTATGGCTTCAGCCTGATAAGATGGCTAAATTAGGCGTAACTATAGCCGATGTTTCAGCGGCTATTCAGGAGCAAAACCAACAGGCGCCGGCCGGTACTTTAGGTAAAATGCCGGTTGATCCTACTCAGGAATATCAATATACCGGTAAGGTAAAAGGGCGTTTATCCACACCGGAGGAATTTGAGAATATTATTGTTCGTTCTAAGGGTGAGGGAGCAGTTATTCGTTTAAAGGATATAGCATCAGTAGAACTTGGTGCTCAGGACTACGGCATAGAATTAAGACAGGATGGAATCTCTGCTTCTGGTATGGGGATAAAATTAACCAGTGATGCTAATGCTCTGGAAACTGTAACGGAAGCTAAAAAGGTTATTGAAAAAGCAGCTAAAAATTTTCCTCCTGATTTAAAGTATACTATTGTTGTAGATAATACTGATTTTATTAAAGAATCAATCAAAGAGGTTGTTAAAACCTTTGTGGAAGCTTTGATTCTGGTATTGATTATTGTGTTTATCTTCCTGCAAAGCTGGCGGGCAACCTTGATCCCTATGCTGGCTGTTCCGGTTTCTTTGATTGGGACATTCGGCGCATTTGTGGTTTTGGGCTTTTCTATCAATACCCTAACTCTGTTTGCCATGGTGCTTGCTATTGGTCTGGTTGTTGACGATGCTATTGTAGTAATTGAAGCTGTTGAGCACAATATGCGTTATGGAGGTTTAAGCCCTAAGGAGGCAACTAAAAAAGCGATGGCTGAGGTATCAGGACCGGTTGTGGCGATTGCCTTTGTTTTGGCTTCTGTATTTATTCCGGTAGCCTTCTTTGGCGGAACAGTCGGAATTCTTTATCAGCAGTTTGCATTAACGATTGTTGTTTCCATGGCTTTGTCTGCTATTGTTGCCTTGTCTTTGACTCCGGCTCTTTGTGTTCTCTTGTTAAAACCGCATGACCCTAATGCTAAAAAAGGATTGCTTGGCCGTTTATTTGAGGCCTTTAATGAGTGGTTTGAGAGATTGATTGCCGGTTATGGCAAAAATGTCGGACGTTTGATTTCTATTTCAAAAATCTGTTTGATTTTCTTAGCCGTTGTTTTTGTTCTGTGTTTCCATCTGTTTAAGGTAGTACCTTCCTCCTTTGTGCCTGATGAAGATCAGGGCTATTATTTGGTAGCTATTAATCTGCCGGAGGGTTCAAGTCTGAACAGAACTATAGCGACTCTTGATGAGGTTGCGTCAATGATGAAGCAGCAGCCTGGCGTGAAGAGCACGATGGCTGTTTCCGGTATGGACCTAATCGGCGGAGGAAATAAATCCAATGCTGGAGCGGTATTTGCTACTTTGGAACCATGGGAAGAAAGAAAGACTGAAGAAACGCAGATCGATTCTTTGATTATGCAGACTTTAATCAGCGGTTCACAGGTTCCGGAAGGAACAGTAATGGCCTTTAACCCACCGGCTCTTCCGGGTCTGGGAATGGTCGGAGGATTTACCTTGATGCTGCAGAATAAAGACGGTACAGCAGATTCGGCTAAAATGGCTGAGGTTACGCAAAGCTTTATTGCTGAAGCGTCTAAAAGACCGGAAATTCAAATGGCTTATACGACCTATGCAGCCAATACTCCGGGCTATGAATTTGAGGTTGACAGGGAAAAGGTTAAGGAATTAGGTGTACCTCTGGGTGATGTATTTACTGCTTTGCAGGCTAACCTGGGTGGAGCTAATGTCAATGACTTTAACCTGTATGGCAAAACCTATAAGGTTATGCTGCAGTCTGATGCTGCATTCCGCGGTGATGTCAGTATGCTGAGCAGATTTTATCTGCGCAATAATGAAGGAGCTATGTTGCCTTTGGATACGCTGCTGTCGCCGAAACCAGTTAATACAGCACCGGTTATCAGCCGGTTTAATGGGGCGCAGGCAGTACAGATTAATGGCTCTAATGCCCCAGGCTACAGTACAGGTCAGGCTATGCAGGCTTTAGAAGAGGTTGCCAACCAGGTATTGCCGGAAGGCTTTTCCTATGAATGGTCAGGACAAAGCCGGGAAGAAGCTTCCTCCAGCAGCAGTACAACGGCTGTGTTTGGTATGGCCATTATCTTCGTTTTCCTTTGCCTGGCAGCTCTTTATGAAAGCTGGAGCATACCTTTTGTAGTTCTTTTGAGTGTACCGACCGGTATTTTGGGGGCTTTAGGCTCACAATATCTCAGAGGATTGGAAAACAATGTTTATATGCAAATCGGTCTGGTTATGCTGATTGGTTTAGCTGCTAAGAATGCGATTTTGATCGTAGAATTTGCTAAAGCTAAGGCTGAATCAGGCTTATCCTCCAGGGATGCGGCGATTGAAGGGGCTAAATTAAGGTTAAGACCAATTATTATGACCTCTTTGGCCTTTATTATCGGCTGTATTCCTTTGGCTCTGGCCAGCGGTGCAGGTGCAGGCTCTCGTGTTTCTATGGGAACTGCTGTAGTTGGCGGAATGACTGTGGCTACACTTTTGGGAATTTTTATTATCCCAGTTTTGTTTGTAGTTATTAATGACCTGCCTAAGAAATTTGGCCGCTTTAAAAAGGCTAAGAAGTCAGAGACTGAAAGTGCTTAAATAATTGATTTATTCATATACTTCCTGGCAGCAGAAGCTTAATTAGCTTTGGCAGCCGGGAAGTATATTTTTTAGCAATAATATCGTAATACTTTGAAATAAAGAATAAAAAAGAGAAAAACAGCTAAAAAAGATAAAATATTTGATTTTTGAGCTTAAAAAGTCATTGAATAATATATTTTTCTATGGTATTATATAAAAGTCGTTGAGAGACGGCAGTGGTCTTTGAAAACTAAACAGTAAGTGAAATATAAGTGAAAGAAATTGAGTC
>JBJDXG010000110.1:0-4636 GCA_051866555.1 bacterium
CAGGGAAACGGGAGGCAGCGGTCTGGGCTTGTCAATAGTTAAAACGATTGTTGATCTGCATGGCGGCAGGATAGAGGTGGAAAGTAAATTACAGCAGGGGACCAAATTTATTATTACTTTGCCGAGATTAAGAGAGGTAGCTAAAAATGAAGAAAAAATATTTAATCGTTAATGCTGATGACTTTGGCTTAGATGAAAAGGTAAATGAGGGAATTATTGAGGCTTATCAAAGGGGGATAGTTACCAGTACCAGCATTTTAGCTAATGGTTCAGCCTTTGAGCATGGTGTGAGACTGCTGAAGGATAATCCCGGCTTAGGTGTAGGAGTGCATTTGGCTTTAGTGGCCGGCAGGCCCTTGGGAAAGTGGCAGACGATTGCTGCCGGCGGTGAATTTTATCCTGATTATCACAGCTTTTTTAGAAGGTATCTGACCGGCAGGATAAGCTTACAGGAAATTAAAGAGGAATGGCGCTTGCAGATAAAAAAAGTGCAGCAGAGCGGTTTAAGGCTCACTCATTTAGACAGCCATCAGCATCTCCATCTTGTTCCGGGGATATTAAAAATAGTTTTAGAGTTAGCTGATGAATTTGCCATTTCCTGTTTGCGCTGTCCAAGGGAAACGCAGCTTGCTGCGGGAATTCCCTCTGTTTTTCGCTTAATTGCCAGAAGCGGCTTAAGCCTGTTAAGCTCTTATGCTCAGCCTTTTATTAAGCAAAAATGTATAACTACCGATGATTTTTTAGGGATGCTCTGGGGCGGCAGTATGTCGGAAGAAAAGCTTAAGACTGTTTTAAGCAATATGACTTTAAAGGGAACGACAGAGCTCATGGTGCATCCGGGTATGGATGACCGGTATCTCAAAGAAAAAACGGGCTGGGATTACCATTGGGAAGAAGAGAAAAATGCTTTAGTTTCAGCTGAGGTAATCAGGCTCTTAAAAAAATTGCAGGTCTCGCTGATCAATTATGGAGATTTGCCTGATGCTGACTAAAAAAGCTTTCGGCTTATTTATCCTGTTTGGCTGCTTTTTAGGGTATCTGGTGCATTTGACAGCAGACAGCAATACCTGGCAAATGCTGTCTGAGGTAAATTGCTTTTATTTATTGCTCGCTCTTTTTTCTTTGTTTTTAGGCTGGTATTTTGATGCTTACCGAGTGGGTATTTTAGCCTCAGCGTTAAAAAAGGAGCTGAGCCTGTCAGTCTGCTGGCAGGTAGTTTTAAGCAATTACTTTTTGGGTATCTTTACTCCGGCTTCGAGCGGAGGACTGGTGGGGCAGGTGTATTGTTTAACGCATTCCGGTCTTGAATTGGGAAAATCCATGGCTCTTGTAATACTGCGCACCCTGCTGTCAATCTTATGTTTAGTTATAGTTTCTCCGGCCGTTATTTATTTTGATCCCTTCTTATTCCAACTGCGGCCTGAATTTTACTTGGCTTTAGTCTTTATGCTGTTTTGTCTTGTGGGGCTGATATTTATTTTAGTAAAATCAGAAAATCCGCTGTTTAACAGATTTAAAGTCTTAGCTGCTTTAAGAAATTTAATCAGTGAAATAACTCAGTCCTTATTGCTCTATAAAAATACAGGCTGGAGGAGCTTGGTGAAATCCTTCTTTTACAGCGCGGTAAGCTTGTTTTTTCTTTACCTTTCAGTTCCCTTTTTGATCCTGGCTTTTGACCTTTACCCTTCCTTTCTTTCTGTTTTGGGGCGAGTAGCTTTAGTCAATCTGCTGCTTTATTTTGCTCCGACACCCGGAGGGACAGGGGTGGCCGAGGGAGGTATGACCTTGGCCTTACAGGGACTTGTACCTTTTCAGCTTACCGGGATAATCAGCATATTATGGCGCTTTCTTTCAGAATATTTGCCTTGCCTTATGGGGGCGGTAATCTGCTTTCCTATATTACAGAAAAAGCTGCACAGGGGGAGATAATTATGAAGAAAATATCTATTGTTGTACCTGTTTATAATGAAGAAGAAAATATTCAGGATTTTTATCGGGCAGTAATTGCTGCTATGCAGGACAGCAGCTACGAATGGGAGATCATTTTTATTGATGACGGCTCCCAGGATAACACTTCTGCCTTAATTCACGTTTTGATTGAGCATGATTCAAGAATAAAGGGCGTGTTTTTAGCGCATAACTTCGGCCATCAAATAGCCTTAACCTGCGGTCTTGATTATGCAGACGGCAGTGCAGTGATCACTATGGATGGAGATTTGCAGCATCCGCCGGAGCTGATTCCTGCTCTATTGGAGAAATGGGAAATGGGGTATCAGATTGTTCAGACGGTCAGGCTGGAAACAGAAGATATATCCTGGTTTAAGGATTGGACCTCCCATACATATTATAAATTGTTCAATGCCATTTCTGATATTAAGATCAAGGAAGGCGGCTCTGATTTCAGACTGCTGGACAAGAGTGTAGTGCTTACCTTCCGCCGGTTCAGAGAAAGGGCCAGATTTATCCGCGGGATAATCAATTCTATGGGCTATAAGCAGACGACTCTGGAATTTACGGCTCATAAGCGTAAGGCAGGCAAGTCAAAATTCACCTTAAAAAAAATGCTGGCTTTTGCTCTGGCTGGAATTACGACTTATTCGCGTTTTCCTTTGCGCTTGGCCTTTTATGCCGGAACCTTATTAGGCAGCTTGAGTTTATTGGGACTGGCTCATGTTTTTTGGAGCCGCTGGGTAGAGCATAATACCGTTCCCGGCTGGTCTACTTTGGCCTGCAGTGTTTTTCTTTTATCAGGAGTACAGCTGATAGTTTTGGGAATAGTCGGGGAATATATAGGCCGTATTTTTGAAGAAGTAAAGGGCAGGCCTTTATATTGGGTAAAGGAATTTGCTCAGAATAAAGAGGTGTGTGAGGATGCGCAGTAAAAATTTGTTTTGGCTTTTTATTATAGGAGTTTATCTGTTTTTTTTAATGAATAGTTCTATCTGTATTACCGATCCGGTGGAATCCAATTATGCGCTTACTGCTAAAGAAATGGTTTTAAGCAATGATTATTTTTCTCCGCAGATCTATGGTCAATACTGGTATGATAAGCCTGTTTTTTTCTATTGGCTGTTGGCTTCTGCTTTTAAAATAGGGGGCTTTACTGAATTTGCCGCTCGCTTTTGGCCGGCAGTATTTTCTTTGCTTGGTTTATTTCTGACCTATTATTTTGGGAAAAAGCTCTATTCGGAAAGGACAGGCTTATACAGTGCCTTGATCCTGGGGACCTGCTTTGCTTACTGGTATATTGGCAAGGCGGTGATTACCGATATGGTGCTGTTTGTCTTTTTCAATAGTATTCTGGTCTTTTTTTACTTAGCGTACTCGGGTGAGCAGAAGAATTATTATTATTTAGCTTATTTTTTTGCCGGTTTAGCTACCCTGACTAAGGGACCGATAGGCTTTTTGCTTCCCGGCTTAATTATTCTTCTCTTTCTTCTCTGGACTAAAAACTGGCAGGAAATAAAAAAAATGAAGCTCCTTTCAGGAACAGCTCTTTTTCTGCTGGTTGCTGTTCCCTGGTATTATCTTATGTACTTAAAGCATGGACAGGATTTTTTAACCACGTTTTTTGGAGTGCATAATTTTTTGCGGGCTACGGTATCCGAGCATCCTAAGGACAATGTTATCTATTATTATTTAATGATCTTTCTGTTAAGTATTTTTCCCTGGACCTTTGTTCTGCCGGCAGCGCTTAAAAAGTATAGAAAAAATTTGTCCCGCAAAGCTGTTTCTGATAAAACCGCCTATCTTATTATCTGGTTTGGTGCTGTGAATATTTTCTTTCAGTTGGTGGCGACTAAATACTGTACCTATACCTTTCCTGCTCTGCTGCCGGCTGCCTTGCTGTTAGGCAATTATCTGTCCGATAAAAAGAAAGTCTTTTGCTGTTGCCTGGCTCTGGCTCTTGTGCTCAATACTGCTTTGATCATAGGTGTAGCTGTTCCTCTGACTAAGGATTATTCAGCCAGGGAAGCGGCTCGGCAGCTGAAAAATTATTATCAGCCGGAGATGACGGTCGCCAGCTTAGGCGAGTATTCGGCCTCTATGGTATTTTATTCAGGCTTAAGGATCTACCGCTTGGAAAGTCAGGAGGAGATTGATAAGCTAAAGCCTAAAGGCATTAGCTGGAACAGCAAAAATGTGATGCCGTTTATATCCTGGGATGATGTATCAGGCAAAAATAAAGTCTTGCTTGTGGTTGAGAAAGAAAGACTGCCTGTTTTTAGGCAAAATAAGGGTAATGACTGGAATTTCCTTGGTTTTATTGCTGATAAATATTATTTGTACTTAAAATAAACTTGACATATCGGAAATAAAGAACTAAAATAGGTAAAACAGATAAAATAAGTATGAATTAATAATAGGAGGCGGCATGATGGGAAGGATTTATAAAAGTTTGCTTGATTTAGTAGGGAATACACCTTTGCTGGAAGTGACTAATTATGAGAAAAAACGGAACCTGAAGGCGACTATTTTAGCGAAATTAGAGTATTTTAATCCGGCAGGGAGCGTTAAGGACAGAATAGCCAAGGCTATGGTCGATGATGCTGAGAAAAAAGGAATACTGAAGCCTGGTTCTGTGATTATTGAGCCGACAAGCGGCAATACCGGCATTGGACTTGCTTCAGTGGCA
>JBJDXG010000111.1:0-4619 GCA_051866555.1 bacterium
GAGAATATAGCTGAAGCAGGGCTGACCGATAAAGTAGAGTTTATTCTTGGGGACGCAGCCGAGGTTTTGCCCGCTTTAAACGGAGAGTATGATTTTATCTTTTTAGACAGTGCTAAGGGGCAGTATATTCGCTTGCTGCCGGAGTGTATCAGACTTTTGGCACCAGGCGGAATACTTTTTACGGATAATGTTCATTTTCGCGGCATGGTTACCGGTGAAGAACTGGTAGTGAAAAGATTTAAGACAATAGTTAAAAGATTACAGGAATATTTAGCAGCTTTAAACAGTCATCCTTTATTGGAAACTATCGTTTTGCCGTTGGGAGACGGAGTAGCAGTCAGTTATAAGAAAGGTGGAAATTGATATGGGATTTAAGCCTGAATTATTAGCTCCGGCCGGAAATCTGGAAAAACTGAAAATGGCGGTTTTATATGGAGCTGATGCTGTTTACTGCAGCGGGGAGGCTTTTGGTCTCAGAGCAGCAGCCAATAATTTTACTCTGGAAGAGATGAAGGAGGGAGTGGAATTTGCCCACCGTCACCAGGCCAAGGTCTATGTTACAGTCAATATCATTGCCCATAATGCTGAGATAAATGCCATAGACAAATTTTTGCTTGACTTGGCTGAGGCTGGGGTGGATGCTTTGCTGATAGCCGATCCCGGTATTCTGGCGCTGGCCCGCAGGCTGGTTCCTCAGATACCGATTCATTTGAGTACCCAGGCTAATAATACTAACTGGGCGAGCGTTAATTTCTGGGCTGAGCAGGGAGTGGAAAGAGTTGTTTTAGCCCGAGAGCTTTCTTTGCCTGAGATCAGGGAAATCAGAGCTAAAACTGAGATAGAGCTGGAAATGTTTGTGCATGGAGCGATGTGTATTTCCTATTCCGGCCGCTGTCTGATGAGCAATTATTTTACGCACCGCGATGCTAACCGCGGTCTGTGCGCTCATCCCTGCCGCTGGAAATATTATTTGATGGAGGAAACGAGACCGGGAGAGTATTTCCCTGTTTTTGAGGATGAGCATGGCACCTTTATTTTTAATTCCAAGGATCTGTGCCTTTTAGAGAATTTGCCGGAAATCATTGAGTCAGGAGTACAGAGCTTAAAAATAGAGGGCAGGATGAAGAGCATTCATTATGTGGCTACCATAGTAAGAGTTTACCGCCAGGCTATTGACAGCTATTATGCTGATCCTGACCGTTTTGTTATAAAGCAGGAATGGCTGGAGGAGATAGCCAAGGTCAGTCACAGACCTTATACGCAGGGCTTCTTTTCCGGGAAGCCTGATAATTCCGGGCAGAATTATTTAAGCAATTCTTATGAACAGACCCATGATTTTGTCGGCTTGGTGTTAGGCTGTGAGGACGGCTTGGCCATAGTTGAGGAAAGGAATAAGATCCAGCAGGGCGAAGTCTTGGAATTTGTCGGGCCGGAAACACCGGTCTTTGAGCAGAAATTAGAAAAAATGTGGAATGAAGAAGGGGAGGAGATTACTGTGGCTCCTCATCCGCAGCAGATAATAAAAATGCCTGTGCTTCATCCGGTTCGCCCGGGCGATATGGTGAGAAGACGGATAACTAAATAGGATAAAAAAGCACCTCTTAGGGGAAAATATCCTCCAGGAGGTGCTTTTTGTCTATGGAGAAAATAAATTACTGGAAAAATTTAATAGACAGCTGGAATGACGGTCTGAGCGACAATGAGATCTCTCTGAGCCTAGGCCTGAGATTAGATGAAGTAAAACGCTGCCGTTCCTATCTGGAGAATTTCAATGCCAATGACGCGCAGAATATTGACTATTTAACCTTGGAAGAGAAAAGAAGGATTGCCCGCAGTCAGCTAGGTTTGGATAATGTACCATGAAGAGCTGGAGCAAAGGATAATAGGCTTATTTTTCTTGTTTTTACTCTTAATAGGCTTGCTGCTGGCTCGTTTGCTGTATATTCAGGCATTTGCAGCCGGAGAGCTTCGTTATCAGGCTTTTTTGCAGAGAACAGAAAGGCTGGCTGTTTCCTTTCCCCGCCTTGATTTTGCTGACCGAGAAGGCAATCTGCTGACCGGCAGGATAAAAAAGTATAAAGTGGCGGTTGTGCCTTACTTAGTAGAACAGGATAAAATACCGGCTAAGTTTTATTCTCCGGCCTTGCTGCAAAAAATAAAAGAAAAGCGAGAACCTTTTTTTCTGGCAGCTGCGGCAGGTGCTGAGGATAAGGAGCTCTTGCGGGATAACCGCTTTCCTGGCTTTTTTCTTACCGAGGTAAAGCAGCGCTATGCTGACAAGATGCCGGCCGGTCATCTGCTGGGATATTTGAATCAGACGGACAATCAGGGAATGTATGGCTTGGAAAGAGTTTTAGACAAGCGGTTAAAGGAAAAAAAGGCAGAATATCTTTTATTGACGGCTGATGGACGCAGGAACCTTATTGCCGGTCTTGGAGTGCGGCAGCAGGGAGGGAGGACGGGAAAGGAAAATAAAATTGCCCTGACGTTGGATACCTGCTGGCAGAACAGTGCAGAAAAAGTTTTGGACAAAAGAGTGAAAAGGGGTGCTGTGGTGGTGCTTAAGCCGCAGACAGGAGAAATATTGGCTATGGCCAGCCGTCCCTCCTTTAACTCTAATCGAGTAGCTGACTATTTGACTAAAAAGAATGGTGCTCTTTTAAATCGTGCTTTAACAGCCTATCCGCCCGGCTCTATTTTTAAAATAGTCACTGCCAGCGCTGCTCTGGAGCAAAAATTAACCGAACAGGAGGAGATGTTTTTTTGTTCCGGCAGGATGTTGCTCAATCAGCGCAGCATAGCCTGTCATAAGGAAAAAGGGCATGGTCTAATCAGTATGCGGCAGGGCTTTGCCTATTCCTGCAATCCGGTCTTTATCCAGCTTGGCCTTCGTCTGGGTGAGGAGAGAATAATTGATTATGCGCTGAAGTTTGGTTTAGGACAGTACAGCGGGCTTGGTCTTGTAGAGGAGGAAAAGGGAGAGATAACCGCAGGTCAAAAGCTGTATGACGGTGATATTGCTAATCTGTCCATCGGCCAGGGAAGTCTGGTGGTGACCCCTTTGCAGGCGGCAGTGATGCTGGGGACGATAGTTAATGACGGCAAAAAGGTCGTACCGGTTATTCTTAAAGGTCAGAAGGGGGAGACCGAGAGAGTTATTTCTGCCGGTACAGCCCGGGAGATACAAAGGATGCTGGAAGACGTAACTAAGCATGGCACAGGGCAGAAGGCTTATATTTCTTCTATCGGGACAGCCGGTAAGACCGGTTCGGCAGAAGCGGAGCAGAATAAAACTCATGCCTGGTTTGTTGGCTATGGCCCGACGAAGAGCAAGCCCGAATGGGTGATGGCTGTTTTGATAGAAAATGGCGGCTCGGGCAGTACGGCGGCAGTTCCTGTTTTTCGGGAAATTGTAGAAAAGTATTTGGCGGACAGACACAAAGCTTCTTCAGAAATCATAAACTAAGAGAAGAAGAAGTGCCGGAGGTGATCCGCAGAATGCTTAATTTATTAAGGAAAGCAGTGACTTTTTTTTCTGACAGCTTTGATTTGTTTTTCTCTTATGTTAATAACAGTACGGCATTTCTGCCTCCTTTAAAAGAGGCAGAAGAACGGGAATATTTGCAGAGGATGCTTAAGGGGGAGGCCGGAGCCCGTGATGTTTTGATTGAAAGAAATCTTCGTTTAGTGGCCCATATTGTGAAGAAATTTGAAAACTCAGGCGAGGATATTGAGGATTTGATATCTATTGGGACAATTGGTCTAATCAAAGGCATAAATACCTTTGACTGCAATAAAAACTTTCGTCTGGCTACTTATACTGCCAAATGTATTGAAAATGCTATTATCGCATAACGGAAACTTTTTTACTTTTTTAGGGTGTTATCTCCGAAAAACTTAATATCAATATTCTTGCCGTCCCAGATTATTCTGTCGATAATGCTTTTCAGATATAACTGTTTGCCGGGAATATCCAGAACGTTAAGCTGTCTGGTAAAATCAGAAAGCAGATGTTCTATAAGAGTTAAGCTCTGTTTGCCTGAAGTATGCTGTTCTTTCAGTTGGTTTAAAGAACAGCTTTTTTCTTTTAAATGCTTATTCTCTTCATCAAGTGAGTTTATTTGTTTAATAAGATATTGGGCTGCTGCTGATTCCTTATTGCAAGCTAAGCAGTTCACCAGATTTTTAATAGCTTCCTGGTTTTGTTCAATCTGTTTTTGCAGCTTCTGTAGTTCCAGTTCAAGCTGCTGTTCTGCATTCTGAAGATTAATCTTTTTATCAGTCATCTCTTCTTTGAAATAGGAAGAATCATCAGTCAAATTTTTTATTTCTTCAATAACCAGATTATCTATCAGATTACCGGGAGCGTTGCACATACTGCATTTAGCTCGTCTGCTTTTTTCTTTCAGCTCACACATATAAGAAAAAGTGACTATGCCGTCCTTATTGGGCTTATTATTATTTTTAGGACGCATAAAACTGCCGCAGTTTCCGCATCTGATTATGCCGGAAAGTAAAGAGGTAGTGCTTTTTACTCTGCGGTAAGCTTTAGATTTATTCTGTAATAAAAGATTCTGTACCTGAACCCATTCAGAACCCGGTATTATCCCCTCATGCTG
>JBJDXG010000112.1:0-4618 GCA_051866555.1 bacterium
ATGGCTTCAGCAACGACCTCATCGAAATCGATCAATTTCTGAGCCTCTTCCTGAGTAAATATTTTTCTGGCCTCCTTAACGGTAACCTTGCGTAGCTTTTTGCGTTTAGGAAACAAGCCGCTGAAAGCATCCTGCAAGCTGCTGAGTCCCATTTCGTCCATTCCGGCATTGGAAAAGACCTCAACCACCGGAACACTGCTGTCATCAACCTCTATCTCGATCATCTGATCATCTAATTCACCGGCAAGCAGCTTTTCCCGGTCACTGAGCAGCTTATCATTTGACGTTTCAGACTCTTCCTGATTATTAACCATTCCGCCTAAAAGCATGTTTAAGGGATTTTCTTCAGCCTGAGATTTTTTCCCGGATAATATGTCCAGGATTTTCTCATTAGCTAATTTTTCCGCCTGCTTTAAGACAACCTCAGTCTTTTGCCTTTTCACTTGGTGAATAGCGATTTGCAGCAAATCACGAATAATGGACTCCACATCACGTCCCACATAGCCAACCTCAGTGAATTTAGTTGCTTCTACCTTTAAAAAAGGAGCTTCAGCCATTTTAGCTAATCTTCTGGCAATTTCGGTTTTGCCTACGCCCGTAGGACCGATCATCAAAATATTCTTCGGTATAACCTCTTCCTGCATCTTAGGCGGCAGCAGGGATCTTCTGTAACGATTCCTTAAAGCAATGGCTACTGCTTTTTTAGCTTTTTGCTGTCCTATAACATAGTTATCTAATTTTTCTACAATTTGCTTAGGCGTTAAATTCATGACTAGACCTCCAGTTCTTCCACAACAATATTAGAATTAGTATAAATGCAAATTGAAGAAGCTATCTGCATTGCTTTCTCAGCAATCTCCCGCGCTGAAAAGTCAGTATTTTCATAAAGCGCTCTGGCCGCAGCCAAAGCATAAGGTCCTCCGGAGCCTATGCCTAAAACAGGCTGATCAGGCTCTATCACGTCCCCGGTACCGGATATTAAAAGCAGATTGTCAGCATCAGCAACGACTAACAAAGCCTCCAGCTTCCGCATGGCACGGTCCGAACGCCATTCCTTAGCCAGCTCAACCGCTGCCTTATTTAGATTGCCTCTGTATTCATCCAATTTAGCTTCAAATTTCTCGAATAAAGTAAAAGCATCAGCTGCCGAACCGGCAAAGCCGGTTATAACCTTTCCCTTATATAAGCGGCGTATTTTTTTAGCCGTATGTTTCATGACCATATTGCCAAAAGTAACCTGTCCGTCTCCTGCTAAAACGATTTTATTATCCCTTTTTACAGCTAGAATAGTAGTTGCCTGAAACATTCTTTCCATCACTCCAAATCAATCCTTATATTAAATACTAACACAGGTTCTTTAATTCTGCAATAATTTCTAAATATTCTTAACCTTGTCTAAAGCCTGAAGTGCTCTGGCTGCTAAAGCTGCCCCTCTTTCTTTTTTGGCCTTTATTTTCTTCTCTAAAGGCGGAAATAAACCGAAGGTAACGTTCATCGGCTGAAAATTTTTTTCCGGAGCTGTCGTTATATAATGACATAACGCTCCATGAGCCGTAGTTTCAGGAAAAGCAATCAGCTCCAGATTTTTTAATTTTCTAGCTGCATTAATCCCGGCAATCAAGCCATTGGAGGCCGACTCCAGATAACCTTCCACTCCGGTTATCTGACCGGCAAAGAATATTTTTTCATCCTTCTTTAAGCACAAGGTCGGCAGCAGCAGGTTAGGGGAATTAATAAAGGTATTCCGGTGCATAACTCCGTAACGCACAAATTCCGCCTTTTCCAGTCCCGGAATCATCCTGAACACCCGAGCCTGTTCCCCCCACTTCAGCTGAGTCTGAAAACCAACTAAATTATATAAGGTTCCTGCTTTATTATCCTGCCGCAGCTGAACTACGGCATAAGGATACTTCCCGGTTCTCGGGTCAGTAAGGCCAACCGGCTTTAAGGGTCCGAAAAGCAGAGTTTTAGGTCCGCGGGAAGCCATCTCCTCCACCGGCATACAGCCTTCAAAGAATTTTCCCTTTTCAAAATCCTTGACCTCTGCCTTCTCAGCATTAACCAGTTCATGCCAGAAAGACTCATATTCCTCACAGCTCATCGGACAATTCAGGTAATCAGCATCTCCCTTGTCATATCTTGACGCAGCAAAAACCTTGGTATGATCAAGAGATTCCTTAGTGACAATGGGCGCTGCTGCATCATGAAAATAAAAATATTCTTCCCCGGTCAGCTTCCTGATGGTCTCCGTCAGAGCAGGTGAAGTCAGCGGCCCGGTTGCAATAATAACCACTCTGTCCTGCGGTATCTCCTTTATCTCTGCCCTTTTAAGCTTAATCAGGGGATGCCCTGCCAGCTTGTCAGTGATATAAGACGAAAAGCCTTCCCGGTCAACCGCCAAAGCCCCGCCAGCCGGAACCCGGTTGGCATCAGCCGATTCCATAACCAAAGAATTCAGCCGCCGCATTTCTTCCTTTAATAATCCGACTGCATTCTCCAGATTGGCTGCTCTTAAAGAATTGCTGCAAACCAGTTCAGCACATTTATCAGTATGATGAGCCGGAGTATTATTCTCAGGCCGCATCTCATATAATTCAACTTCAATTCCTCTGTTGGCTGCCTGCCAGGCTGCTTCACTGCCGGCAAGCCCTGCTCCGATAATCATTAAAGGCTGCATATTCTAAAGTCCACCCCTCTTTAAATTTTTCCGATAATTACATTCTTCATTGCCGCAGTAAGCAAAAGGTGCCTGACCCTTTTTCGGCTTTCCTTCATACATCATCGAGCCGCATTTCGGACAAGGTTCTGCTACCGGCTTATTCCAGGTCAGATAATCACAGTCCGGATAATTGCTGCAGCCATAAAATTTTCTGCCCCGCTTAGTTTTTTTCTCAACAATCGGCTGATGGCATACAGGACAGTTTATCCCTATCTCCTTCAAAATCGGCTTAGTATTCCTGCACTCAGGAAATCCCGGACAAGCTAAAAATTTTCCGTAGCGTCCCAGCTTGATTACCATATTGCGGCCGCATTTTTCACAGATTTCATCAGTGACCTCATCCTTAATCTCAATTTTCTCCATCTGCTCTTCTGCCTCTGCTAAATCAAGGCTGAAGGGCTGATAAAATTCATTCAGGATTGCCTGCCAATTTTCCTTGCCTTCTGCTACTTCATCAAGATGCTCCTCCATATCAGCCGTAAATTTAACATCCATTATTCCCGGAAAATGCTTCAGCAGCATATTATTCACGATCTGCCCCAGTTCGGTAGGATAAAGTCTCTTTTCCTCTACCAAAACATAGCCTCTTCCCTGAATCGTATCAATGATAGGAGCATAAGTGCTCGGACGGCCAATCCTTCTTTCTTCTAAAACCTTGACCAGACTGGCCTCTGTATAGCGCGGCGGCGGCAGGGTAAAATGCTGCTGCTTAATAAGCTCTCTAAAATGGAGCAGCTTACCCTGCTCCAAATCCGGCAGAATATTTTGTTTTTCCTTTTCCTTATCATCTTCCCCTTCAACATAAATCACCATAAAACCGGGGAATTTCACCGTTGAACCATTAGCCTTAAAGAGACAGTCATTGGCTTTAATCTCCACCGCTAAACTGTCAAATACCGCTGTCTGCATTTGGCTGGCAATAAATCTTTCCCAAATAAGCTTATACAGCCGATACTGATCCCGACTTAAATATTCCTGGATCGAACGCGGTTCACGATACACGCCTGTCGGTCTGATAGCTTCATGGGCATCCTGAGCACTGTCCTTAGTTTTAAAGACTCTTGGTTTGGCCGGAACATATTCCCTGCCATATTTTTCTGCAATATAATCAAGAGCCTCCTCTTGAACGGTCTGAGCTATTCTGGTAGAATCTGTTCTCATATAGGTTATAAGACCGGTTACTTCCTTTTTGCCCAGCTCTATCCCTTCATATAATTGCTGAGCAATCTGCATCGTCTTCTTAGCCTTAAAGCCCAGCTTGCGTGAAGCCTCCTGCTGCAGGGTACTGGTAATGAAAGGAGGAGCCGGGTTTCTTTTTCTTTCGCTCTTCTTTACTGCTTCAACCAGATAATCTGCATCCTGTAATGAATTGAGAATATCATCCGTCTCAGCTTCATTGTGCAATTTTATATTTTTGCCATTCACCTTTACCAGCTGAGCCTGAAAAGGCTTACCCTTAGGGCTTTTGGCCAAATCAGCCAAAACAGTCCAATACTCTTCTTCCTTAAAGGCTTTGATCTCCTCTTCCCTTTCACAAATCAGTTCAACAGCAACCGACTGTACTCTGCCGGCACTTAAGCCTTTTTTTACCTTTTTCCACAGCAGCGGACTTATTTTATACCCCACTAAACGGTCGAGAATCCTTCTCGTCTGCTGGGCATATACTTTATCCATATCCAGGGAACGCGGATTCTTCAGACATTGCTTAATAGCATCCTTCGTAATTTCATTAAATTCCAGTCGGCAGGATAAATTCTGGTCTAAATTTAATAACTGCGCTAAATGCCAGGAAATAGCCTCGCCTTCCCGGTCCAAGTCAGTAGCCAGATAAACCCGGTCAGCCTTAGCTGCTTCCTTCTTTAACTCCTTAATCAAGCCTCCCTTGCCGCGGATATTGAT
>JBJDXG010000113.1:0-4617 GCA_051866555.1 bacterium
GTTCTGCTTCTAACCGTCAGCTCGCCTTATATAATCAGGGAGCACTTGCGGTTGGGGAAGATGGGAAGATTTATATGCTTGATCAGATTTTGAATCAGGTTAAATGCTTTTCGCGTGACGGCAAGCTGTTGTTTAATTTTGCGGGGGCAGGCAGCGGTTTAGGGGAATTGTCCAATCCTAAAGGGATAGCTGTGGATAAAAAGGGCAATGTTGTTATTGCTGATACCGGAAATCATTGCCTTGATTTTTTTGATGCCAAGGGGAATTTTTTAAAAAGGATAGGTCAATTTGGCAATGGTGAAATGGAATTTAATTATCCTGAAGGAGTGGCAGTTGACCGGCAGGGAAAAATTTATGTAGCGGATACGGGGAATAATCGGATAGTGGTGTTTAAGCCGGACGTTTAAATCTGACAATTTTTGAGTCGCTTAAGCTCCGGTTGACAAAGATTTTGCTTAGTGTTAAAATGGAAAGAAATTAAATGCTTTTGACCCTTTAAATTAGTACGAGAGACTAGTAAGGAATTAAAGACAAAATAAATTAAGATACTGTACCTTCTTGCTAGTCTGATAGTAAGAAGGTTTTTTTATGGCAAAGATAGTATAGAAGGGGGCGTTATTAATGTTGGAAAGTGAATTGCGGGAAAAAACTCAGGTTATGGACAAGGCAGCTTTGAAAAGAGCTATTACCAGAATTGCTCATGAGATTGTGGAAAGAAATAAAGGAACTGATGATGTTGTTTTAATAGGCATTAAAAGACGGGGAGTGCCATTGGCTGAAAGACTGCATAAAATCATAAAGACAATAGAAGATGTGGATTTACCATTTGGCGTTCTGGATATTACCCTTTATCGTGATGATTTAACGACTGTAGCTAATCAGCCGCAGGTACATCAGACAGAAATAGATTTTGATATCACTGGGAAGAAGGTCATTTTAGTAGATGATGTGCTTTATACCGGCAGAACTATCAGATCAGCTTTGGATGCTTTGATGGATTTAGGTCGTCCGGCTTGTGTACAGCTGGCGGTTATTATTGACCGCGGACACCGTGAAATACCGATCAGAGCTGATTATATCGGGAAAAATATACCAACCTCACAAAAAGAGATTATCAGAGTTTGCTTAGAAGAGATTAAAGATGATGGAGAAGACAGAGTAACGATTGTTGAAGTAGATAAATAAAAGGGGGGGACAGGCATGGGTCTGTTAGCTAGAAAGGATCTGCTGGGATTAAAGGAGCTTTCCGCAGAAGAAATTATGTTGATTCTCGATACGGCGATACCTTTTAAGGATATTTTTAAACGTCAGGTTAAAAAGGTTCCTACTCTCAGGGGAAAATCTGTATTTACGCTTTTCTATGAACCGAGTACCAGAACTAAGAGCTCCTTTGAATTGGCCGGTAAAATGTTGAGCGCTGATGTCAGCTCGCTTTCAGTTTCCACCAGCTCAATTGTAAAAGGTGAAAGCTTGGAGGATACGGCTAAGACTATTGAAGCTATGGGAGCTGATGTGATGATTATCCGTCATACAGCAGCCGGCTCACCTCAGCTTTTGGCCAGAACTGTTTCCGCTGCGGTAATCAATGCCGGGGACGGAACTCATGAGCATCCGACTCAGGGATTGCTGGACTTTTTTACGATTAGAGAGAAAAAAGGCGGCTTTGCCGGCTTAAAGGTTGTTTTAGTAGGGGACATTACTCACAGCCGGGTGGCCAAGTCTAATATCTGGGGACTGACTAAATTAGGAGCAGAAGTGACTGTTGTAGGACCTTCTACTTTAATTCCTCCGGGAATAGAGGATATGGGAGCCAGGGTTGAGTATGATTTGAAAAAGGCTTTGAAAAATGCCGATGTAGTTAATGTTTTGCGTATTCAAAAGGAACGGCAGAAAAAAGGATTGTTTCCTTCCTCCAGAGAATATACCGAGCTTTATGGTGTCAATAAGGAGCGCTTAGGCTGGGCGAAGGATGATGTTTTATTAATGCATCCGGGGCCGATGAACCGAGGTTTGGAAATATCGTTAGACGCTGCTACTTCCAGTCATGCTTTTATTGAAGAACAGGTAACTAATGGAGTAGCTGTCAGAATGGCCTTGTTATATCTGCTGACAGGAGGTAAGGGCAATGAAAAAATTATTGATTAAAGGCGGAAGATTAGTTGATCCGGCTGAGAATATTGACGGGGAATATGATCTTTTAATAATAGATGGGAAGGTAGCTGAAGTCGGCTCTGACCTGTCTGAGCCAACTGCTGAAACAATTGACGCTTCCGGCAAGCTGGTTACTCCGGGACTGATTGATATGCATGTTCATCTGCGTGATCCCGGCTTTGAGGATAAGGAGGATATCGCAAGCGGCACAAGAAGTGCTGCCGCCGGAGGCTTTACCAGTGTAGCCTGTATGCCTAATACTGCTCCGGTAATTGATAATGCAGCGGTTGTTACTTATATTAAAACTAAGGCCCAAAAGGAAGGCTGGGTTAATGTGTTCCCTATAGGGGCGATCACTAAGGGACTTAAAGGTGAGGAAATAAGTGAAGTTGGATATTTATACAAGAGCGGGGCGGTAGCCCTGTCTGATGACGGAAAGCCGGTCATGAACAGCGAGGTAATGCGCAGAAGTCTGGAATACAGCAAAATGTTTGATTTAGCGGTAATTGCGCATTCCGAAGACAGCAATCTGGCGGCTGACGGGATGATGAATGAAGGCTATATGGCGACAGTTTTAGGCTTGAAGGGCATACCAAATGCGGCTGAATCAGCCATGATTGCCCGGGATATAGAGCTGGCTAAGCTAACCGGGGGCAGGCTGCATATTGCCCATGTCAGTGCCCGTGAATCGGTGGATTTGATCAGAAATGCCAAGAAGCAGGGGGTGAAGATTACGGCAGAAGCAGCTCCGCATCACTTTACCTTGACCGATGAGGCTGTAGCCGGATTTGACACTTCAACTAAGGTAAACCCGCCGCTTAGAACTGCTGAGGATGTAGAGGCGATTAAAAGCGGTCTGAAGGACGGAACGATAGATGCTATTGCGACTGACCATGCACCGCATACAGAAGAGGAAAAAGCAGTTGAATACCTTTATGCTCCCTGCGGCATGATTGGTTTGGAAACAGCCTTTGCTCTGGCTTATACTGAGCTGGTACAGAAAAATATTTTGTCCTTGCCGGAGATGATTGCTAAATTTACCGTTAATCCTGCCCGAATTTTAAATTTAAAGGGTAAGGGAAGCTTAAAAGCAGGTCAGGATGCTGATATTGCCATTTTTGATCTGGCTGAAAAATGGGTAGTTGACAGGAATAAAATGTATTCTAAGGCGAAGAATACTCCTTTTCACGGCTTTGCTCTGCAGGGAAAACCGGTGATAACGATTGTAAATGGTGAGATTGTAAATTTTAAGTAAAAGGTGTTGTCAATGATGCACCAACGATGTATAATTATAATAAAATAACTATAAAATATACATCAAAATCCTAAGGAAGGTGGAAATAGAAGATGAGAGCGAGATTAGTTTTGGCTGACGGTACGGTGTTTACGGGAAAAGCGATAGGAGCTACGGGTGATATTGGGGGAGAAGTTGTTTTTAATACGAGTATGGTGGGATATGGAGAAATTCTGACTGATCCTTCTTACTGCGGACAGATTGTTACTTTAACTTACCCGCTGATAGGAAATTATGGCATAGCGAGAGAGCATCTTGAATCCAGAAAACCTTTTCTTAGGGGCTTGATTGTTAAGGAATTATGTGAAAAGCCTAATAATTGGTCTATGGATTTAAGTCTCAGTGATTATTTAAAGGAAAACAATATTTTTGGCTTTGCGGAGGTTGATACCAGAGCCTTGACTAAAAAGCTGCGTTCTTCCGGAACTATGCTGGGGATGCTTACTGTTTCTGAATGCAGTGATGCTGAGGTTTTAGCTAAAGTAAAGCAATTGGAAACTAAAAATACTTTTGTGAAGACGGTAACTACTCCTGAAGCTTATAAGCTGGCCGGAGAAGGCAAAAATGTAGTCCTGATGGATTTTGGAGCGAAAGAGAATATAGTCAGATCCTTACATCAGCTGGGCTGCAATTTGACAGTTGTTCCGGCTACGACTTCAGCCGAAGAAGTGATGAGCTATCAGCCGGATGGCATCTTTTTGTCTAATGGCCCGGGAGATCCGACTGATGCGCCTTATGCTATAGAAACTGTGAAAAAATTGTTGGGGAAAAAGCCTGTTTATGGGATTTGCCTTGGCCATCAGCTGATTGGTCTGGCTTTAGGCGGAAAAACGTATAAATTGAAATTTGGTCACCGGGGAGCTAATCAGCCGGTTAAGGATTTAAAAACAGGCAGGGTTTATATTACTTCACAAAATCATGGCTATGCTTTGGATGCCGAAAGCTTAAAGCAGACTGATTTGGAGGTTACTCATATAAATCTTAATGATAATACTTTCAAATGATAAAGCGTGAAACGACAAATGAAGAAGAATTACAAAAGTTAGAAGAAGCGATTGCCTTTCGTAATGTATCAAATATGCCTGCAAGAGTAAAATGTGCACTTTTAGCATGGCATACGTTAGAAGATATGTTAGATAAAAATAGTTTAGACTAAAACATAGTACAGACTA
>JBJDXG010000114.1:0-4615 GCA_051866555.1 bacterium
TACTGAATAAACAGCAGGTTAATAATAGGGTTGAAATTTTTTCTTTCATAAACAATCACTCCTTTGTTTTTGCTTATTTACATTATAAATCTTTTTTATGGAGTATTAATGGGGATTTTTTGAAGAACTTATGGAGATTATAAAAAAGAAGTTGTTTTTTTATTGTTTAGGCAGGATTTAAGAGTTAAACAGAGAATTTTAAAATTAAATCAGCTCTAAGGAGGCAGATAAAGATGGCTGTCTTGTTTGGTAATGATATAATCAGTAAGCATTATGAGCTGCTGCATTATATCATGAATGATAACCAAATAATCTCCAGGTATTTAGCCGAAAAACTGGGATTTGATTATACTATATCGTTGGAAGATTTATATATAGCTGTTATAGAAAAACTGGATGTGCTGGAACCTTTGGATAATGAATCGTATGAATATGATCTAAAGGAAAAAAATAATCTGACTAAGATGGTTTATATGAAGGACTATCTGGAGAAAAAGCAGGAGAGAATCAATTAAGATTAGAGGATTGTTCATTGTGAGCAATCCTCTTTATTTGTGTATTTAAGACAAAATTCTATAAATGATTGAATAAAGCTGTTTTCATTTTCCGGCAGATAGATAAAAGTAAATTCCCGTTTTATTTTTAAATTGGCTATGGGGACGGTTATCAGGCGATGGTCTGCCAGTTCTTTTTGGATTGCGGCCAGAGAAATAACGGTATAGCCTATATTTGCCTCTACCAGTGATTTTATAGCATTGATCGAACCGATTTCCATATAGGGATGAAAGTAGGTCAAATTATAATCGTGAGCTTGAATATGCTTTTCAAAAATATCCCTTGTACCCGACCCTTTTTCTCTGAGGATTAATTTTCCGGACAGGATTTCCTGGAGGGTAATCTCCTTATGTGAGGCAAAATCATTATTAGGGGCAGCGGCCAGGACTAATTCATCTTCGGCAAAGGGACAGGAGCAAAATTTCTCTTTAGGAAAAGACCCCTCTATTAAAGCCAGGTCTAATTTATTTTGAGCTGTTTTATTAATAATTTCCTCTGTATTATTTACTTGCAGGAGGAGATCGGTTTGCGGATAAAGGTCCTTATGCTTTTTTATCAGATGAGGCAGGATGTAATCGCCTATGGTCATGGTTGCTCCTATGGAATAAATATGATGCTGGTTGGCATTATTTTTTAGCTCTTGATTGAAGGCGTGGTTTAAGGCCTGCATTTTTTTGGCATACTGATAAAGCAGCCGGCCTTCCTCTGTCAGCTGAAAGGATTTAGATTTTTTTTTAATTAAATTAGTCTGATAGTGATTTTCCAGAATTTTAATATGCTGTGATACTGCTGGTTGAGTTAGATTAAGGCGTTCTGCTGTTTGGGTGAAATTTTTGATTTCAGCTAAAGCAATAAAAGTTAATAAACGATGATCGAGCATGTTTAATGTTCCTTTCTTTATAATAAATACTTATAAAAAGATAATGATTTATAATTGGACTTTTTTTCCCTTTTATAATAACATAAAGTATGTAAGGAATAAAACAAGAAAGAAGGAAGGTTGTATTTATGGTAGCAGGGATTATATTAACTTTTTTTATTGCGTGTGTTGCTTCTTATCTGGGCGGTCTGTTTCCTTTAATAGGAGGGCCTATATTTGCTATCCTGATAGGTATCATTTTAGCTAATATCTGGGGCAGACCAGCTTGGGCGGAGCAGGGGCTTAATTTTACCGGCAAGAAAATTTTACAATGGTCAATTATCGCTTTAGGGGGAAGCTTAAGCTTCGAGCAGGTTTTGCAGACCGGATTGGACTCTTTGTCGATTATGATTTTTACCTTAAGCTCGGCTTTAGTATCAGCTTATTTTTTTGGCCGGATGATGCGGATACCATGGCGGTTAAATACTTTAGTCGGAGTAGGTACGGCGATTTGCGGCGGTTCAGCTATTGCGGCTATTTCTCCGGTAATTGAAGCGGAGGATGATGAAATAGCCTATGCAATTTCTACGATTTTCTTTTTCAATATTTTAGCGGCTTTTTCTTTTCCTATTTTAGGTCATCTGCTGGGCTTCAGCGATCAGGGCTTTGGCTTATGGGCAGGAACTGCGATTAATGATACTTCATCTGTTGTAGCAGCCGGTTATGCCTTCAGCAGTACAGCCGGAGATTATGCTACGATCGTTAAGATGACCAGAACGACGATGATCATTCCTATCTGCTTTGTGGCAGCAATTTTAATGACTAAGCATAAAGCGAAAAATGCAGTTGAGGGAAAGGTCAACTGTTCTTTGGTGAAGATATTTCCCTGGTTTATTTTAGGGTTTTTAGGCTTATCAGTAGCTAATACCATGGGGCTGTTTAACAGTACAGTAGCTCATGGCTTTGGAGACTTGGGCAAATTTATGATCATTATGGCGTTGGCTGCGATTGGCTATAAGGCAGATTTGAAAAAGATGTTCAGCGCCGGAGTAAAGCCGATTCTTTTAGGCTTTATAATCTGGTTTGTCGTTTCAGTAGTTGCTTTTGCCGTTCAATTTTTCACCGGACGAATGTAGGAGAAATTTTTTGTTGCTTAAACAGGAAAGCTTAAGGATTCCCGGAGAGCAGATGAGCAAAATCGTATAGCTTGCTGCTCTTCAGGGGATTTTTTATATTTAAGAGTAAGGTTGTTAGCTGCTGAAAGCAGGTTTTTTATCTGTTTCTGCTGAATCAAATATATAAGTAAGTTTTACTCTGAAAAGAGGGATGAAAATGGAAGACAGCTATGAACGTAAAATTGATTATTTAAGGGTTTCAGTAACTGACCGCTGCAATCTGCGCTGTTTTTATTGTATGCCGGAGGAAGGGGTAGAGTGGAAGGAATCTTCTGAGATTTTACGGTATGAGGAAATGGAGCTGATTATTCAGGCGGCGGTGAATGCCGGTATAAGGAAGGTAAGAATTACCGGAGGAGAGCCGCTGGTCAGAAAAAATGTGGTTTCCTTTATTGAATATATATCCAAAATGCCGGAGATAGAGGATATTTCCATGACTACTAATGGCTTTTATCTGGCGGACAAGCTGCCGGCTTTAAAGAAAGCCGGATTAAAGCGGGTAAATATCAGTCTTGATACGCTTAATAGTACGAATTTTGAGAAAATTACCGGCAGATCCGGCTTAGATAAGGTTCTTGCGGCGATAGAGCTTGCTTTAGAGCTGGGTCTGTATCCGGTTAAGGTCAATATGGTGCTTTTAAAGGGCATGAATGAAGATGATGCCTTAAAGCTGGCTTCCTGGACTAAGGAAAAGGATATAGATGTGCGCTATATTGAGCTGATGCCGCTGGGGGGAGCAGGGAAAGAATATTTTCTGCCGGTACAGGTGATAGAAGAAAGACTGAATTTATTGGGCAAGTTAATTGATTGTCAGGAGAAGGGAAACGGACCTGCCTTGTATAAAAAGTTTTCCGGAGCTGCGGGGAAAATAGGTTTTATTTCCCCTTTAAGCAATCATTTTTGTCATCGCTGCAATCGTATGCGTTTGACGGCTGACGGAAAGCTTAAACCATGTCTTATATCACCGGTGGAAATAGATATTAAATCTGTTTTAAGACAGGGGGCATCAGTAGAAGAATTGACCGAGGTATTTAAACAGGCGGTAAGGCTTAAACCGGAAAGACATCATTTGAATGAGGAAAACTATCAGGGTAAGAGAAAAATGTCACAAATAGGAGGCTAATGATGAACGAGTTAACTCATTTTGATAAAGCAGGAAGGTCACGGATGGTTGATGTGAGTGATAAGGCTGAGACTAAAAGAGTAGCGGTTGCCAGAGGCTGCGTATGTATGCGGCCTGAAACGGCGGCCATGATTAAACAGGGAAAAATGGCTAAGGGTGATGTTTTAGGGGTTGCCCGGGTAGGTGCGATAATGGCGGCTAAAAAAACGAGTGATTTGATTCCCATGTGTCATCCCTTATTTTTGACCGGAGTGGATATTTACTTCACTGTGGGTGAGGATAAGGTTGAGATTGAGGCCAGAGTAAAGACTACGGGAAAAACCGGAGTAGAAATGGAGGCCCTGACCGCAGTCAGCGCAGCGGCTCTGACTATCTATGATATGTGCAAGGCGGTTGATAAGGGAATGATTTTGGGTGATATACGGCTGGTGAAAAAAACAGGCGGTAAAAGCGGTGTATTTCAAAGAGAAGGAGAGATGGTTGATGATGAAAGGGAAGGTTAAAGCTGTTTGTTTTAGTGAGGTAAGAGGGGTAGTAAAAAAGGATAAGGGGCATGGTGTTCTGAAGGTCGGCTTTGGCTTGGAGGGCGATGCGCATGGCGGTGATTGGCATCGTCAGGTAAGCCTGCTGGGGGAAGAAAGTATTGACAAGATGAAGGCTTTGGGGCTGCCGGACTTAGCTTATGGTGATTTTGCGGAAAATATAACGACTGAGGGAATAGATCTGCCGGCTTTGCCGATAGGGACAAAGCTGAAAATAGGACAGACTTTGCTTGAAGTAACCCAGATAGGGAAAAAATGTCATCAAGGCTGTGAAATCTTTAAAAAGGTTGGACAGTGTGTAATGCCTAAGGAGGGCATCTTTGCTGTTGTTTTAGAAGGCGGGGAGATCAAGGCCGGAGAT
>JBJDXG010000115.1:0-4581 GCA_051866555.1 bacterium
AGGAGCTGTATGATTATACGATTAAGGCTTTTAATACAGCCTGGAAGTATCGCTTCCCTACCTTTGTTCTGGGGGACGGCTATCAGGCAAAATCCAGGGAAACTGTCTTTTTGTATGACCCGGAAAGCCGGGGAACGGTGATGGAAAAGACTGTGCCGTTTATCGGTCAGGAAGGAGAAATCGGCAAGGACAGGGAGGCACAGCATTATCGCAATACGTTTAATATTGAGGAAGAATTGGAAGAGGTAATTTTTGCTCATGTTGAGGATTACGAGCGGATGAAGCCGGAGGTTATCGAATATGAAGAGCAGTATCTGGATACGGAATGTGATTTGCTTTTGGTTGCTCACGGTATTGTAGCCAGAGCGGCGAAGAGTGCGGTGGAGGCTTTGCAGAAGAAGGGGCTGAAGGTTGGCTTCTTCCGGCCGATAACGCTGCGTCCGTTTCCAGTGCAGGAGATGTATCGGGCGGCGATGAAGGCGAAGAAGATTCTAGTGGCGGAATCGGCTTATGGTCAGCTGGCTCTTTTGGTGAAGGAAGCCTTGTACGGTCTGCCTGATGCTCCGCTTTTTCTGGAATTTTTCCGGCCCGGAGTCGGGATTACGGATCAGGAATTGATAGAGCAGTGTGAAAAAGGTTTAAGAGGGGGCAAAAATCATGGCTGATTTGGGAATGGAGCTGATGACTCCGGCTCTGCCTAAAAGCTGGAACAAGGCAACTAAGCCGCATAAATTCTGTCCCGGCTGCGGGCATGGGATAATTTTGAAGTGCTTAGGTGAGGCGATCGATGAGCTGAATATTCAGGACAGGGTAGTATTCGGCTGTGATATCGGCTGTTCGCTTCTGGCCTGGGATTTCTTTAACTGTGATACGATCCAGACGCATCATGGGCGGACTACTCCGGTAATGGAGGGTATCAAACGTGCCCGGCCTGACCGCATTGTGATTGCTTATATGGGTGACGGAGGCGGGTATGCTATTGGCTCGCAGCATTTGTTTAATGCGGCGACCAGGAATGAGAAGATAACTATGATTTTAGTCAACAATACTAACTATGGGATGACCGGAGGACAAATGGCGCCGACTACTCTGCCGGGGCAAAAGACGGAAACGTGTCCTTATGGGCGTAATCTGGAAAATGACGGGTATCCGACCAAGGGGCCGGAGGCGGTAGCGGCAGTCAGTCCGGAGGGGGCGTACGTTGCCCGCGGTACAGTGGCTAAGGTGCGTCAGCTGAAAAAATATTTGAAAAAAGCTTTAGAGGTTCAGATGATGGGAAGCGGTCTTTCTTTTGTCGAGGTTTTATCCGGCTGCCCTACTAACTGGCGCAGCAATGCTCGGGAAACATGGGAATTTATAGAGAACAGAATGACTGAATTTTATCAGCCGGGCGAATTAAAGGTTCCCGGCAAGGAGGAATAGATATGGCAAATATTAAGATTGCTTTAGCCGGTGAAGGAGGACAAGGTGTTCAGACGATTGCTATGCTGCTGGCGGAAGCGGCCTATGAAAACGGCAGGCAGGCTATTTATATTCCTAACTTTGGTGTGGAACAAAGGGGCGGTGTTTCTATCGCCTATGTTCAGATAAGCGATGAGCCTATCGGTGCTCCGCGCTTTAAGGAGGGCGATGTAGTAGTTGCTCTCAGTGACCGGGCGATAGAGCGTGTGCAGATTCATGTCGGGGAAAATACCGTTCTGGTTTATGACAATTCACAGGAAAATACTCTGGGAGTCAGAGATTCCGTAGTAGGACAGCAGTATAATCAGGATATGACCGACAGTATGCTGATTGAAAAGGAAATAGAAGAAGTGGGCAATTCCCCCAGAAAGTCCTTTCCCAAGCTGCCGCTCTGTGCCCGAAGAGTTATTGGCATACCGGCAACAGCTGTAGCGAAAAAGGAGTTTTCTACCAGGGTATTTAATATGGTGATTTTGGGAGCTGTCCTGGAGGCTACCGGAGTTTTGGAGCTTACTGCCATTCATCAGGCTCTGGAGAAAAAGATGGAGAAAAAGTTTGCTGATAATCCGGGACTGAGGGAGTATAATTATCAGGCTTTATCCCGCGGTATGGAATTGGTAGAACGAGTTGTCTAAGGGAGGAAGAATAATGAATGAAACTGGAAAATTTGCCATGAAGGTTTTGGAAGGGCCTAAAGGCTTTTGGCTTATTTCTCCTGATTTATGCAAGGGCTGCGGGCTGTGTCCGGAAAAGTGTCCGACCAAGGTCATAAAATGGTCGGAGGATCTCGGCATTTATGGAACTCCTATGGTTACCTCAGAGGTCGACGGCTGCATAGCCTGCCAGAATTGTCAGCTGGTCTGTCCTGATGCGGCGATTAAGGTCATTCCAAAAAAGAATAAGTAAGCCAAAGAAGCTGGCCTTTCAAAGTTAGAATAAAAATCTAACTTTTGGAAGGTCAGTTTTTACATTAAAGGAGGAAAGTAAAGAGTTTAAGTAGAATTTGATTCGTATGGCTTGTTTAGGGCGGGAAAGAGGTCGATTTTAAATATGCAGAGGCTGTTTACGAAATATTTATGTTTAGCGGTAGCTTTGGCGCTTTTGGCAGTAATGCAGCTGAGCTATGTTTTGCAGGTGCGCAATGCTCAGGAGAGAATGGTGGAAACCTCACTGGCCAAGATGAATCAATTAAGGCAGATTATTAAAGAGAATGCTAAGGAAATAAATTATTTGAAAAAAAGAATGGATGATCGGGTATTTAAAAGTGATTTGACCAGAGTAAAAAAGAACATTTTATCTTATAGTTTGTCTTTGATTACTTTAGAAGAGGGGACTAATCTTTTTATTATCGATAAAAAAACGAGAAAGATCATTGCTAATAAATATGACCTTCTTAATGGAACAACGCTTGATGAGCTGGGGTTTGACAGTAATTTTTTAGAAAAATATTATCAGGGCGGTTTTTCTATTATAAATGGGCAGAGCTCATATTATGTATTTCGGGAATATGATGACCTGATTATGGGGCGCAGCGAATCAATAGAAAAGCTTTATGAAAATCTGTGGAAGCAAATGGGTTTTGTTCTGCTTTATCTGCTGATTGTTTTCTCTTTATTATTAATTATGATCAGCTCCTTTCTGCGCCGCAGTGTTTTAGAGGGGATTTATCAGATTAAAACAGATTTGCTTAAGATTACTAACGGCAATCTGGACACTATTGTGCAGGTTAAGGGCAATCCTGAGTTTGAGGAGCTGAGCTTTCGGATCAATCAGATGGTCAACAGCATCTTGGGCACGACGGTAAAGGTATCGCGCATTATTGATTTGGTTGATGCGCCTATAGGGGTTTATGAGTATAAAAATGATATGAACCGGGTTTTGGCTACTGAGCGTTTAAAGCGGATACTTCTGCTGACTGAAAAGGAAGCGGAGGAATTATACTGCGATAAGCATAAGTTTATTGAGAAGCTGAACCAGATTAAACAGCAGCGGGAATTTGGTGAAGAGAATATTTACCGTCTCAGTCCGGGAGTAGATAAATGGGTCAAGATAGATTCCGTATCTGACAGCACAGGAACTTTTGGCATTATTACTGATGTAACGGAGGATATTCTGGCTAAAAATAAGATTCGCTATGAGCGTGATTACGATGAATTGACCGGAATCTGCAAAAGGCGTTTGTTTGAGCGGCTTGTTTCTCATAAGTTGGCTCGCGGGCCGGAATTTTTGCGGACGGCGGCTATGCTTATGTTTGATCTCGATAAATTTAAGGAGGTCAATGACTCTTATGGTCATGGATGGGGAGACTGCTATCTGAAGCTGGCGGCGGAAAGGCTTTCCGCCATAAGCCGGGATAAGGGGATTGCTGCCAGGCGTTCAGGTGATGAGTTTTGTCTCTTCCTTTTCGGCTTTGCTTCTAAAAAGGAGATCATCAGTCTGCTGGACGGTTATTATCGGCTGATCGAGACTGATTTGATAGAGTTCCCTGATGGGACGAAAAAGAAGCTGAGCATGTCGGCCGGTCTTGCCTGGTATGATGAGGAAGCGTGCAGCTATAATGAGCTGCTGAGAAAAGCTGATATTGCTTTATATGAAACTAAAAACAATAATAGATGTACCTATACTATTTTTCAGGAAACAGAGGTGTAAAGAGATGAAGTATCAATATGAGCCGGAGGGAGTTTGTTCTTATTTAATTGATTTGGAGCTGGAGGAAGGGATAATCAAAGCGGTCAATTTTTCCGGTGGCTGTGACGGCAATTTAAAAGCTATCTCTAAGCTGGTCACCGGCAAAAAGGCGAGAGAGGTAGCTGAGCTTTTGCAGGGCAATACTTGCGGTGACAGGCCGACCTCATGTGCTGACCAGTTGTCCAGGGCTTTATTTCAGGCTTTAAAGGCTTAAAACAGAACGCTCTAAGGATAAAAATTCAGGTACTTTGCAGAGTAAATAAATGTGTTCATGTTTTGTCTTTTTTTAAAATATTATTATTTAAATTTTTTCAGTTATGGTATAATAAAGATAAAAAAGCAGGTGTTCAATTATGAAACCGAAAAGGAATTATCGTGATTCTCTTTTCCGCAGGCTCTTTAACAATAAGGAAAATCTTCTCTCGGCATATA
>JBJDXG010000116.1:0-4553 GCA_051866555.1 bacterium
CTTTGAGAGCGAATTGCAGAGGGCTTTGGAAGCTCAGGCGGGAAATCATCTGCGGGGAACTTTGACTGATAAAAAGCATATTCCTATAGGGCCTAAGCCTTTTGGTGATATTCAGCCTAAGATACAGATTGATGACAGCCTAACCTGGCGAAAAGACGGCAATAATGTAGATATTGATGTTGAGATGGCAGAAAACACTAAAAATGTTATAAGATACAATGCTATGATTCAAAAGGTGATTGGAGAATTTACCAAAGTCAAGAAGGTTTTAGAATAAAATAAAAATAAGGAGAATTGACTATGAGTTTTTTAGGTTCAATTGATGTCAGCGGTTCAGGGTTAACGGCACAGCGTTTAATCATGGATCTTATTTCTAACAATATTGCGAATGTAAATACGACCCGTACGCCGGAAGGCGGGCCATATCGCCGGCAGTCGGCTGTTTTTACAGCTAAAAGTCCTAAATTTGTTATTCCTGGATTAGAAAACGATGCTCCGGTTCTGCAGCAGGGAGTAGAGGTTACGTCTATTATTAGGGAGAATACTTCTCCCAGACTAGTTTATAATCCCCAGCATCCAGATGCTGATACTCGTGGATATGTTGCTTTGCCGAATGTTAATATAGTTACGGAAATGGTGGATATGATTGCTGCTACCAGAGCTTATGAAGCTAATACAACCTCTATTGCTTCGGCTAAAAATATGGCTTTAAAAGCTTTGGAAATTGGTAAATAGGAGTGAAGATGATGGACTTAACGAGCATTCAGCCTGTCGGACAAATACTTATTGAATCGGCAGATGCTTTCGACAAAATTAATAATAAAAGTGATCTTTCGGTGCAAAAAGCAGCAGATTCCTTTGCTGGTATAATGAAGAAAGCTATATCTGATGTGCAGAAATTAGAAGATGATTCTAAAATGCTGGCTAATGATTTGGTTTTGGATAGAACTACTGATTTACATAAAGTCATGATAGCTGGTGAGAAAGCAAATATCGCTTTGCAATTTATGGTTAAGGTGCGGAACAAAGCGCTTGATGCTTATCAGGAAGTTATGCGTATGCAAGTATAGTCAGGCAGATGTTGAGAATGAGGTGGGATTTTCGTGAAAGAAAAATTTTTGTACTATAAAGAGCAAACGCTGAATTTGTGGAAATCATTAGAAAAGAAACACAAAATTTTCATTGGAGTTATTTTAGGTGTTCTTTTGGTAACGATCATTGTTCTTATTGTGTACGCTAATAAACCCAATTATGCAGCTTTATTTACTAAATTAAATACGAAGGATGCCGGTTTAATTGCCAATAAGCTTGATGAAATGAAGGTGCCTTATAAATTGACTGATGGTGGAACCAGTATTTTAGTTTCCAAGGATCAGGTGTATAAGGCCAGAATTGATTTAGCGGCTCAAGGCCTGCCTAAGAACGGAACAGTGGGCTTTGAAATCTTTGATCAGACTAAATTTGGTACTACAGAATTTGAACAAAAAGTCAATTATATACGTGCTTTAAACGGAGAGCTTGCCAGAACTATAATGAATATTGACGGAGTGGAAGATGCCAGAGTGCAGATCGTAGTGCCTGAGTCTAAATTATATGTTGACCAGCAGCAGCAGGCTACAGCTTCCGTTTTGCTTGATTTGGCACCGGGTAAAAAATTGAGTACAAAGCAAATAAAGGGTATAGTCCGTCTGGTTTCCAGCAGTGTAGAAGGGCTTACTCAGGAAAATGTGACGGTTGTCAGCTCGACCGGTGAGGTTTTATCAGCCTATTTAGAGGAAGAAAAAAATCCTGATAAGCTGACTACTACTCAATTGGAGCTACGCCAGCAGTATGAAAAGAAGATTGAGAAAAGCATCCAGACCATGCTGGATAAAATTATGGGACCGGGCAGGGCAGTAACCAGAGTAACAGCAGAGCTTGATTTTGATAAACGTCAGCTTAAAAGTGAAACCTATTCACCGGTGGTTGAGAGTGAAGGTATTGTGCGCAGCAAACAGGAAATCAAGGAAAATTATCAAAACCAGGGAGGCAATGCTGCTCAGGGGATACCGGGAACGACGACTAATATTCCGCAGTATCAGGCTGTTATTACTCAGCAGGGAGGCAACAGCCAATACAGCAAAAAAGATGTGACGGAAAATTATGAGGTTAATAAGGTTTTAGAGCAGAGAGAGGTTGCCAGTGGTTATATTAAAAAGCTATCGGTTTCTGTAGTTGTTGACGGCCAGCTGACAGCAGCGCAGAGAAATTCCTTGCAGGAGGCTGTGGCTATTGCTGCCGGTATTGATTATCCTAGAGGAGATCAGGTAACGGTGCAGAATTTGCCGTTTAACCGCTCTGTAGTAGATGATATGAGAAAACAAATGGATGAACAAGTAAGAAAGGAAAAAATGGCCATGTTCATTTATGCAGTTGTAGCTTTATTAGCAGTTGCTATAGCCGGTTTTGTCTTATTGAAGGTTATTCAGCAGCACAGAAGAAAACAGGAAGAGCTGGAACTTGATGTACCGGAATTGCAGGAGTTGGCAACGGTTAAGGAACTGGAAAACGATCTGCAGCAGATAAAGGAAGCTAAAGAAGAAGTTAATGTAGCAGAGATGAGTGAAGAAGAAAAAGCAAGATATGAGTTGAGACAACAGATAGAAGAGTTGGTTAAGACTAATCCTGAAGGTGTTGCTTCAATTATTAAATCCTGGTTGTCGGAGGATTAGAGGTGAGTAAAGAATGAAAACAGCAAGTGAATTAAGCGGCAAAAAAAAAGCTGCCATTTTTCTTTTAGGTTTGGGAACGGAATTATCTGCCAATGTGTTTAAGCATTTATCTGAGGATGAGATGGAGTCTCTGACTTTGGAAATTGCAGCCATAAAAACCATTGATAATTCAGTGAAAGAACTGGTTTCCAATGAATTTTATGAATTATTTCAGGCCAGAGGCTATTTGCTGAACGGCGGTATTGATTATGCTAAATCAATTTTAGAAAAAGCAATCGGTTCGGAAAAAGCCAATGAATTATTAAATAAGTTAACAGTTTCTTTGCAGGTGCGGCCTTTTGATTTTGCCAGAAAAACGGATCCATCTCAACTGCTGAGCTTTATTCAAAATGAACATCCGCAGACAATTGCTTTGGTGATGGCTTACCTGACTCCGGATCAGGCTTCGATGATTTTATCGGCTTTATCGCCGGAAAAACAGGTCGATGTTGCTAAAAGAATTGCTATGATGGACAGAACTTCACCTGATGTAGTAAGAGAGATAGAACGTGTTTTAGAAAAGAAACTTTCCTCTTTGGCTAATCAGGACTTTACTACAGCCGGCGGTTTGGAAACTATTGTTGAAGTTTTAAATCGGGTAGACAGAAATACTGAAAAGACAATAATGGATGTCTTTGAACGTCAGGATCCTGAATTAGCAGAAGAAGTTAAAAAGAGAATGTTTGTTTTCGAGGATATTATCCTGCTGGACGACCGCTCAATTCAGCGTGTTTTGCGTGAGGTTGACCAAAAGGATTTGGGCTTGTCTTTGAAGAGCTCCAGTGAAGAGGTCAGCAGCAAGGTCTTTAGAAATATGTCCAAACGGGCAGCGGATTCTTTAAAAGAGGATATAGAATTTATGGGGCCGGTTCGTTTAAGAGATGTTGAAGAATCGCAGCAAAAAATTGTAGCCATAATCCGTAAACTAGAAGAAACAGGTGAGATTATAGTTGCCCGGGGCGGAGGAGATGAAGTAGTTGTCTAGGATAATTAAGGCTTCTTTCGTTACTCAATCTGAAGATCCTAAATTGATTAAATATTCTTTGCCTTATGCTGAAGAAAAAAGTACAGAGGAAGATATTGCAGAGGATTTGGAGGAATCTGCTGATTCGGTTCCGGCAGATGAGGGACAGACACTCCAGGAAGAAAGGATGTTTGATGATTTAGTTAATTTAGAAAAGATGAAAAAAGAAACTTTGATTTGGAAGGAAAGTATTATCCAGGAGACAAATGCTGAATTAGAAGCTAAAAAAAAGAGTATCGATGAATATGTTGCTGAGAAAAGTGCTGAGATAGAAAAAGAAAGCGCCAGAATTTTAGCAGAAGCGCAGACTGAAGCGGAAAAGCTGCAGGAAGAGGCCAGGGAAGCTGGTCTCTCCGCCGGCAAAAAAGAAGGCGTGGAAATGGTAGAAAAGGAATGCGCTTCTTATATTAATGAAGCTAAGGAATCTTTAGCCAGAGCGTTGGAAGAAAAGAACAGGATTATCAAAGACAGTGAGCCGGAAATTATTCATCTTGCTCTGGAGATTGCCAAAAAGGTAATTAAAAAGACAGTAGAGCTGGATGCGGAAATAGTAAACCGGATTGCCGATGAAGCTATAAAGCGGGCGACTCACAGGGAGAGAATAGTTATCAGGGTTAATATTAATGATTTGCCGAATTTGGAAAAAGACAGATCGCTATTGCGGGAAAAGAGCTCCTGTAAGGATTTAATAATTTTAGCTGATCCGACTGTGTTGGCCGGAGGCTGTGTTTTGGAAACTGATTTGGGAACTGTAGATGCCAGAATTGAAACTCAGATTG
>JBJDXG010000117.1:0-7576 GCA_051866555.1 bacterium
GCTTTAACATCTTGCAGGCAAAAGCCGTGCTGGTCTTAAAATCAGTATATAAAGTTATCTTTTTTAATGGTGAACCGATCAAACTGATAACCGAAGCAATTCCATCGATCTCTAAATATTGATCCGGTATTTTATTAAGCTCTACATTGCTGTCAATTTCTCCTAACAATTGCAGGCTTTCCTTAAAAACCCTGATAAAAGGCTTGACATAAATACTTTCTATGGAATCAGAATTAGCATTTTCCATACTAAACAGCATTTCTAAGGTTATAATAAGCTCCTGCTTATTAAAAGGCTTTTGTAAGAAGAAGTTTATCCCGGCCTCTCTGCCCTTAACCTTCAGCTTATCATCTCTCATAGAGCTGATCATCACAATCCTGGCATCAGGTGCAGATTGTAAAATTTGCTTACTGCATTCAATTCCGTTCATATCAGGCAAATACATATCCATCGTTACAAGATCCGGCTCTAACAGCTTATACTGCTCTATCGCTTCAAAGCCATTTTTCGCAAAGCCGCATATTGTAAAATTAGTTCCGCTTAAAGCATCATTTATCTTTAAATAACTCATTCTGGAATCATCGACAACTAATACTTTAATTTTACCCATCTGTAGTCCTCCTCTGCTGCATTATCAATACAATAGTTATTAATTATACATTTTTTTAAGAAAATCCTGCTAAAATGACTATTTTCAGAATTATATAATTAACAATCACGTTTTATGATATAATCCGCTATCGCAGGCAAAACTTCGCTGTCCAAATCTCTGACTTCATTTTTAGCCTTTTCTATTAAATCGACAGCCATTTCCTGAGATTTCGGCAGACCAAAGAAAACAGGATAAGTTGCCTTATTATTAGTAAGATCACTGCCTGTTTTTTTGCCTATTTTCTTTTCATCCCCAATCAAATCCAGAATATCATCCATGATTTGAAAAGCCAGACCTATTTTTTCAGCATAAGAAGTTATCTGGTTTAGGACTTCATCATCTGCTCCCCCGATAATTGCTCCGGCCCTGAGCGAAGCCCTGAGCAAAGCCCCGGTTTTATGAGCATGAATATACTTCAGGTCAGCAAAGGAAATCTCCTTCCCTTCCGCCTCCAAATCAGCCGTCTGACCGGCAATCATGCCCGCAAAACCGGCAGCCTGACTGATTTCCTCTATAACTCTAAGCACCGTTTCCGGCTTGACCTGCTGCATTTTCTGAACCATAAGCTGAAAAGCATAGGTCAAAAGACCACAGCCGGCTAAAACAGCAATTCCATCGCCGAAAACCTTATGATTAGTCAATTTGCCTCTCCGGTAATCATCATTATCCATCGCCGGCAAATCGTCATGAATAAGAGAATAAGTATGTATCATCTCCAGAGCACAGGCAGCAGGCATAGCCTGCATTTTATTGCCTCCTACCGCTTCACAGGCTGCCAAAACGAGTATCGGCCTTAGCCTTTTCCCTCCGGCAAATACACTGTACCGCATAGAGCGGTGTATAACCTCCGGCCTCGTATCCTCAGCCGGCAAATACTCCTCAAGATATTTCTCAACCAGCTCCCGCTGTTCCCGTAAATAGCTTTTTAAATCCATCTTACCTCTCCTCCTGATAAACAAAAGGCTTTTTTTCCTGATTGGCAAGCAAAATCTCCACCTTTTTTTCTGCCGCATTAAGCTTTTCAGTGCATAAAGCAGTCAAGCCGATTCCTTTTTCAAATATCCTTAAGGCTTCCTCCAAAGGCAGCTTCTCCTCGCTTAACTGCATATTTAATTTTTCCAACTCATTCAGCGCCTCTTCAAATGTCAAATTCATTCTTTTTCTCCTTTTTCTCCACTAAACAGTCTAAACAGCCATCCTGCAAATGCAGTCGAATCTTATCCCCTAAATTAACTTCTTCTAAATCAGTAATAACTTTTCCTGCTTTCTCAGCCAGCAGATATCCTCTCTTTAGAACCCTGAGAGGACTTAAAGCCTCCAGCCTATTCATCCTTTCTTCCAGCTTCTGCCAGTACCCGGCTAAAAGCAGCTCCGGCTTATCCCAAACCGAGTTCCAGCACAGCATTTCCAGATTAGTCCTCTTCTGCTTGATTTTTTGCTGCATGGTACGGCAAATACCCTCCTTCAGCCTTTGAATATACGCCTCAAGCTCTCTTCTTTCCGGTACAGCCAGCTCAGCCGCCGCTGACGGAGTAGGAGCTCTCCGGTCAGCCGCAAAATCGACCAAAGTAAAATCAGTTTCATGACCGACAGCCGAGATTACCGGTACAGAGAACTCAGCTACTGCTCTTACTACTATCTCCTCATTAAACGGCCACAGCTCTTCCAAAGAACCTCCGCCGCGCCCCAGAAGCAAAAGATCCAACTCCTGACCTTCAGCCACATGCAGAGCCTCTACTATGGACTGAGCCGCTCCTTCCCCCTGAACGCCGGCCGGAATCAGCAAAATATTTATTCCCGGAAATCTGCGGGTCAAAACATTGATTATATCCCTTACCGCAGCTCCCGTAGGAGAGGTTATGACCCCTATATTCTGCGGTATTTTAGGCAAAGCCTTTTTCCCGGCAGAAGAAAAAAGCCCCTCCTTTTCCAACTTCTCCTTCAGCTGCAAATAAGCCAGGTGCAGTGAGCCTATACCATCCGGCTCTATCTTTTCCGGATAAAGCTGATATACTCCGTCTCTTTCATAAACAGCTATCCGGCCAAAGGCTATGACCTTTAAACCATTTTTTAAGCTGAATTTTAACTTTTGCGCTTTCGTTTTAAAAAAAACGCACTTCAGCTTGCTTGCGCCGTCCTTTAAAGTAAAATACTGATGTCCGGACGAATGATGAACAAAATTAGAAATCTCACCCTTGATACCAATAAAAAAGAGCTGTTTATCCCATTCTATTTTTTCCTTTAAATATCTGTTAAGCTCACTGACTGTAAAAATATTACCTTCCATATACATCCTCTCACAATCTTTTTTCTTAACCGCAAAACTGAAGGAAGCCTTGGGACTGACCTTCCCAAGGCTTTAAAACAAGCATTAATATTCTTTATTATACTCCGAGCCAGGTTTTTGCGGAACCATACGGGCAGCCGTTACCATATCCAGCTCATCCAGCTCTAACTCATCCTTATGCTTTTTCAATTCAGTAAGCAGACTGTCCTTAACCTTGCTGAAACGCCAAAAATTCATCTTCTGCATCTTCTCACCTATATCCATTGCTATTCCCCCTTCTTAACCTTTATACGCTGCAAGGAAAATATTATTACATAAAAGCAACAAAAATTTTTTAAAGGAGCTAACAAATCAGGCGGCAGAATTATTCACTAATTAAGATCATCACAGCTGTTCAATATTTTAAAAAGCATATTCATACCTGATATTGCCATTACTTCCTTAACCAACCCTTTAGCTCCAACTATAACATACTCCTTATTTTCAGACTTTGCTTTTTTGGCTAAACGAAGCAGGACTCTAAGGCCCGCACTGGAAATGTATTCTAATTCAGAAAAATCTATAGCTAATTTCTGCACAGCAGCAAGTACATCTTTTCCCTTTTGTTCAGCCTCTTCCGCAGTTATAGTATCTATACGGCCCTTGACCGCTAAGACAGTCCAATCATTTTTTCCCTTCTCTTCAAATTGGATATCAGCCTGTGCCATGATTAATTCCACCTTTCAAATAAATTGCTCAGTATAATTAATTCATGAACTGCCTGCCTATTTCCTTCTCATTTATCTATTTTATTTTTCTTATTCCTGCGCCAATTAATCCATTTTTAGTACTATTTTAAAACGCCCTCCCAATTTACTCCACCTGCAACACTCTCAAGGGCTTCATCAGAAAGCTCCTCATTACTGCAATCCTTAAGCTCTTCCTGATTTGCCTTTCCCATAGCTTCCTTTAGCTCTTCCAATACTTCTTTATTTTCCATTGTTCTTCACTCCTTCAAAATCTTTAATATCATATTGATTCCAGTGCCAGTCGCCAATATGAAAACGTCCACCAATCTGAATTCTTTTTAGCCAATGTACTCCACCAGCAACACTCTCAAGAGCTTCATCCGAAATCTCCTCATTACTGCAAGCAGCCAAAGCCTCCTGCTTTGCCTTTCCCATAGTTTCCTTTAGCTCTTCCAATACTTCTTTATTTTCCATTGTTCTTCACTCCTTTAAAATTTCTTTATCTTTTTCTGTTCTTTATACGCTTCTACCTTAAATTCATTACAATATTTTTTATAATCTAATTAAAAATTCCTCAACAAATATAAATAAAGAGAGGTAATTCACCAAATACCTCTCTTCAGCCGCCAAAACATCTTTCATATTTTCAATTTAAAACATCCAATTTATGCCTGTTCGGCAGGTAATTCCATGCTGCTTGCCCATCCAGCCTGCACAGCTTAAATCAAAGCTCAAATGATCATTAGCTTCCGGTCTTATAAGCCAGCCAAATTCCATCATGCCGCTGCTTCCCCTAAGACTGGGCGAAGGAGTTTCAAGCCCCTGATACACAGCACTGGCTGAGCCATCAAATTCATACTCATAAGCTAAACCAACATAAAATTTATTATGCTCATCAATCTTACGGTCATAACGCGCACCTAAACGCAGACGATAGCTGTTTACCGTACCGAACTGGTATGTTTCACCGGTTGCCAAACGTACAGTATCCTTGCCAGTATAGCCATAAAAAAATTTCCCGAAGAAATCTAATTCTTCCTTCTCGCTGAGCTGTTTTATTCTTCCTACACCGAAATGTGCTCCCAGATAACGGGAAGAGCTGTTATACTCTTCATGTACTCTTTGCCCAAAAACAGTCAAATCATCTGACAAATAGTCATACCACATATGACCAAAGCGAAGACTTCCTTCATGATAGATGTTATTCTTTCCTGTTTGCCTAAGCACACAGCCGATTCCTGCATACTGTGACTTTCCCCTGCCGTGAATGCCGCTGTCAAGATAACTGTCATAGCTGCCTCTGCCGTACTCTATAACCGGAGCAATCAGCAATCTGCCCTTTTCTGTCTCAACCTTTCGTGAAAGTCCCAAAACCCAGCTCCGGCTCACCATATCCACATAAGAACCGGTTTTATAATGCATGGAACTCTGAGTACCGGCAAAGAATGGTGTATAAATCTGAGCTCCAACAGCCTCCGCTTCCGCAGTAGCATCCCCTGCCAAAAGGTCTGCTCCGCGATTCGTAAGTGCAGGAATTCTGGACTCAACTATTGATTTTGTCTGCTCTCTAATTTTCTTGTCATTAATCTTTAATATTACATTCTGTTCATTTTCTTTCCCCATATAAAAGAAATACTCTGCTGAAACATTTTCTGTTCTATCCTTATAAAGCGTATTTCTATCCTCAATCCCCTTATCATTATTCAGCAAAACGATCTTATCATTCACATATAAAGCAGCTGCTCCGGGAATATAAGCCGACATCTCCGCTTCATTAATTTCGGTTTTTTCGGATTGAGTGATTGCCGTTAAAACCTTATCTCCATTTTTAATATTTTCAGGCAGATAATAATTAAGCTTATTAAATCCTCCAATATTGCCCACCTTTTGTTCCTTAACAAAGAGGTTCAGCGTATTGTTCTTACCCATAATTTTACTACGAGTTCCTGAATCATTAAAAGCCGCTCCATAAATCACAGCCGCATTAAGATCAGCATTACGTAAAATATTAACCGTATTATCATGAAGGTTATCATAAATGCGATCAGGATCAACAGCACTGGTAGACTCAGCAGCAATCACATAGCCGTTAATCATTCCGCCAGAAATATTGATTGCATTACCGCTTATTTCACCCATACTGCCATGACCGGCAATGGCATTTACCGTCAAACTTCTGCCACTGTTGTCAGAAACGATTACCTGATTGTAAGCATCATTATGCTTCTCAGCGTAACGATAAACATCCCAGTTAGTATTTCCCCCTGATATATTGATTACATTATTTTTTATATCAGCTGATGCAAGATCATTATACCCGCCATAAACATTTATCTTAATACTGCTGTTAATATTAACATTGGTTTTCTGACCACCTGCACTGCCTCCATAACTGGTTAAAACAGAACCACCGTTCCCGGAAATATTAACTTCTCTTCCTTGCCAAACACTTCCTAAAATCAGGACTTGACCAGGTATGTATATATTATCATCACTTATTGAATCAGCTAAAGCCTGAAAACATGTAATAATTATAGCTATGCCAATCGTTAAAGCCAGTATAATTATTCCCTGATATTTTTTATTCATTCACATTAATCCTCTGCTGCAATAACGCCTTTCAATCCATATTAATAACTACAGTAGGTCCAATTGTGACCGGCTTATTATTGCCTTCAACCTTATTATTTATAATTATTCTTTGTTCCCCTCCGGTAACTGAATCCAAATCAGACTCAGAAAGCTCCGTCTCATCAGCCGGAGCTGTTGCTAAAGCTTGCTTTACATCATGTAAATTTTTTTCCATATTATCCGCAGTATTTCTTATTATTTAATAAGAAAATAACTGCTCCCCCCCTTTTTTTATAATTATAGGTTAATATTTATATTTCCTCCGCCTTTATTATCAATCTTTACCGGAGACTTAATAATTACATCCCCTGAATTATTATTAACATCATTTTTAACCGCAAACTCAACATTAAGCGAACCATTACCAGCATTAAAACTTTGACTCCCTGTCCGTGTGTTATTTCCTATCGTAACATTTCCGCTATTATCATTAAAACTATGGGATAATCCTGTATTTCTATTACCTTTTTGATTTACTCCTCCGACAACCTCTTCCAAATCTCTATCTGTGATTTCTCCTTCGATTCCTTTGTTTAATACTTTTTTTTCTGTCATTTTACTTCTCTCCTTCCATCCTTTATACGTTCTTGCCTTAAATCTATTACAACATTATTATATAACTTCATAATTAAATTCTCTGCCTTATATTAAGAGAGGTACTTCACCAAATACCTCTCTTAACAATAACCTGCTCCGGTTTTATATGCTTTTTTTAATTACCTATCTCCTGAAACAGAATAACCTAAATTCATTCTACCCGATACTAATTTTTCCTTTATTTTTATTTAGACTTTCATTAAATCCTTTATTATTATTTCCCTCTTGAGTAATCAATGGAGTCTGTACTTCTGTTGTACCTTCTGATTTTTTAGAATCTCCTCCTAAAACACCTTTAATTATTTCAACACCCGTCTTAATAATATCTCCCCAACCTCCTCCGGCAACATCTTCCAACTCTCTATCTGTAATTTCTCCTTCGATTCCTTTATTTAATCCCTTTTCTTCTGTCATTTTACCTCTCTCCTTTTCTTTTATTTTCTGTTCTTTATACGCTTTTCCCTTAAATCCATTACAGCATTTTTTAACCTGAGTAAATTTTCTACTTTATAACAATTGTTCCCTCATTGTCATTTAGGCTTTCATCAAACCCCATATTCTTATCTCCTTTTTGATAAATCACAGGAGGTACATTTGCTTTACCTTCACCGCCTCCGGCAACCTGGTCCAGCTCTTTATCTGTAATTTCTCCTTCGATTCCTTTGTTTAATACTTTTTCTT
>JBJDXG010000117.1:7676-19572 GCA_051866555.1 bacterium
ATTTTTTAACCTGAGTAAATTTTCTACTTTATAACAATTGTTCCCTCATTGTCATCTACCCGATACTAATTTTTCCTTTATTTTTATTTAGGCTTTCGTTAAAGCCTTTATTATTATTTCCCTCTTGAGTAATCAATGGAGTCTGTACTTCTGTTGTACCTTCTGATTTTTTAGAACCTCCTCCTAAAACACCTTTAAATATTTCAACACCCGTCTTAATAATATCTTCCCAACCACCTCCGGCAACCTGATCCAGCTCTTTATCTGTAATTTCTCCTTCGATTCCTTTGTTTAATACTTTTTCTTCTGTCATCTTATCTCTCTCCTTCTTTTTTATTTTCTGTTCTTTATACGCTTTTCCCTTAAATCCATTACAGCATTTTTTAACCTAAGCAAATTTTCTACTTTATAATAATTGTTCCTGCATTATCATTCAGACTTTCATTAAATCCCTTATTATTATTTCCCTTCTGAGTAATCACAGAACCACTGCTGCTGCCCGGTGTCCCTGTAGCTTGATTAACAGGTGTTTCAGGACCGCCACAACGAATAATTTCTCTTGGACCTGCTGAAATTTCTGTAGAAGGTTTTGCTTTACGGCTTCCGGCAATCGCATCATAAATAAGTAAAGGCAGTCCTCCGAAAAAATACTCCCAAAAGGCACGTCCACCGGCAATACCTTCAAGAGCCTCATCAGAAAGCTCCTCATTACTGCAAGCCTCCAAAGCCTCCTTCATTTCTTCGTAAGAAATTTTCAGACCGTATTTCTGCAAATTCTTGTACACTTCTTCCGGTGAAGTGCAAGCCTTAATAGTCTCTAAATCTGCTTTTGCCAAAGCTTCCTTAATCTCTTCCAATACTTTTTTTAATTCCATAAATCTTCACTCCTTCAAATTTTTCTATCATTTTCTTTTTCTGTCCTTTATACGCCATTCACTTAAATCTATTACAATATTTTTTATAATCTAATTAAAAATTCCCTAACTAATATAAATAAAGAGAGGCACTCCGCCAAAATACCTCTCTCAATAATAACCTACTCCGATTTTATATGCTTTTTTAAATTGCCAATCGCCCGAAACAGAATAACTCCTACATTCCCCGGACTGATTCCCATAACCTCAGCAATCTCCTTATTAGATAAGTCAGCCCAATACTTCAGCTCAATAATACGCCGTTCACGCTCTTTCAGCTTTTCCAAAGCCTTTAAAAGCTCCTTGCTGCCTTCAGCCGCCAAGGCTTTAGCCTCCGGCTGCTCCTGCTCCGGCAAAGCCGGAGCAAAAAAATCCTCCCAGGTATCCTCCTTTTGCCTCTGCTGCCGGCGAAAATAATCAGTAACCTGATTCACGGCAATCCGAAAAAGCCAGGTAGAAAAAGAACCTTTTTTACAGTCATAATCAGCTAAATGCTTATAAACCTTAAAAAACACCTCGCTGATTATATCATCAGCGGCAGCAGCGTCTTTAATCCGGGCAAACAAAAAATTATAAACCCGGGAAAAATAGTAATTATATAACTCATCAAACGCCGCCATATCATGCACTGCCCGAAGTGCCAAATCATTATAGTAAACATTCTTTCTCAGTTCTTCCATGTCATCCGCTCCTCCACCTAAGTGCTCTTACTGGGATTTATACTACCTGACGTTTTACCAGGCTCGCAAAAATACCGTTCCTGGCAGTTAATTCAGCAAAGGTTCCTTCCTCAGCAATCCTGCCCTTATCCAAAACTAAAATCCTGTCCGCATCACGAATAGTAGACAAACGATGAGCGACCACAATACGAGTAGCCTTCATCCTTTGCAGACTTTCAGTCACAATAGCCTGAGTCCTGTTGTCCAAAGCACTGGTAGCCTCGTCAAAAATAATAATAGCCGGACGAGCTGCCATAGCACGGGCAATAAGGATCCGCTGTCTCTGTCCTCCGGAAATATTGCTGCTGCCTTCGCTGATAATAGTCTGCATACCCATAGGCATCCTGCGGATATCATCCGCAATTCCGGCGGCCTCGGCTGCCATCCAGGCATCCTCCTGAGTCAAGGCAGAGGTCCCTACTATATTAGTAAAAATATCTCCCGTCATCAGCTGACCATTCTGAAGCACGACCCCCATCTGGGAACGAACTGACGGCAGGTTAAGCTCAGATAAATCCTGCCCGTCATAATAAATAGCTCCCTTATTCGGCTTCTCAAAGCCAAGCAGCAGCCTGATCAAGGTCGATTTGCCGCAGCCGGAACGCCCAACGATAGCCAGAGTTTCTCCGGCAGAAACCTGAAAGCTTAAATCATGCAGCACATCAGGTCCTCCCTCACGATAAGAAAAGGTCAAATGACTTACCTCAAAGGCCCCGGAAAGCAACTCAGCATCAAATTTGTCATCCGTGCTTTCCGGTTCCTCATTAAGAATAGGCCGCAGATTCTCTATATGCGGCTGAATGCTGAAGAATGTACCCACCAACGGAATTACAGCATTCAAGGTTGCATTAAAGGTAGAATAAGCCGCTGAGAAAGCAATAAACTGCGCATAGCTGATTCCCGTAGTCACCGAACCGTCAGGATTAGTCGTCTGCATACCGTAAACCGTAATATAATAAAGCAGCATGGTCAGAATAAAGGGCTGAACCGAGCTGATGATCATATTATAATTACCCTGCCAGCGAAGCTTTAAATTCCATTTCCACTCTTCACTAAAAGCCTGACTCCACAGATAATAAGCCTGCTCCTCTGCCCCATTGACCCGGAACTTAGCCAGCCCGTTAAATATCTGCTGCACGATTCCCGCAGTCTTATTCACCGCCGCCGTCATATTTCTCTGAAAATGAATGACCCGCCGATAAATAAAAACATTAATCAGGCAGTAAACCAGCCAGATAACAACTGCCGCAGCCGTAAGCTTCAGGCTGTACCAGCACATGAGAAAAAGACTCCAGAAAGAAAACAGGAGATTAAACACCGTACTCACAAATTCCCCGCTGATTACCGATTTTACCGCTTCCATGCCGGCCATACGCTGCGCCAGCTCACCGCTCTGGAACTGGCGGAAAAATTTCGGCGGCAGGGTTAAAAGCCGGTTCCACAAAGCCGCTTCGGTTGCCATATCCAAATGAGTAGTAATACGCAGCACAGCAATCGAACGCACGATTCCTACAGCCGCCAGAGAAAAGCTGGTAACCATAGCCACCTGAGTTACCGTAGCCAGCCCCTGCCTGTCCTGAATAGGCAAGATGTCCTGAAAAATAGTTTCCGTAATAATCGGCGTAACCAGAGGAATGAGTCCGGCTATCAGGCTGGCAAACAGTACAGTCCTGTAATCTATCTTCCAGCACTGCCGGAACATAAATTTTAATAAATCCATCACCTTCAGCTTGCGGGCCGGAAAACCGGCATAGCAGGCAAAAGCATCACTGTCCAGCTCACTTGCCAAAGCTTCATCCAATGGCCGCCCCTCAGGGCAGGACTTAGTGATGACCCGGTACTTGCCTGGTTCCTCCGGCAATAAAGCGGCTAACTCTTTCTTTCTGCCCAGATAGCCAAAAAACACCCCGCTGTCCTTTTTATACCAGTCACCGGCAAGACTGACCAGCCGCATCTGCATATTGCCTTTCTGCACTAAGCGGCGAATAACTCCCAGCTGATCCAGCTTGCGCACGATCTCCGGCGCCAGCTGGATATTATCTGTCGGCATTGACAAAGCTAAGGCTACCTGCCGAATAACGAATACAGCCTCATCCAGAGTTTCATCGCCGGTCATATCAGCATATCTTACCGCCTCTTCCCCCAGAAGATGACTGACCGCCTCATCCACCATACGCCGCTTATGCTTCCGGCTTATGATCATCCGCTGTACCAGCTTTTCATCCTCCGACTGAAACCTGACTCCTAGGAGCATAGAAAAAATCTCTTGATTTTCAGCAAAATCAGCCATCAGCTCTGAATTATCACCCGATAAAACAGTGCCGTTTAACCAGGCAATAAGCAGATCATCGCCGCGGTCTGCCAAAAGTCTGAGCCAGGGAAGCTTAATCAGCTTCTTAAACCACACCTGCATCAATGGCCGCAGAACCTCAGGCGAAACATCCTGCAAAAGCACAAAGTCAAATTCCGCATCCTCCACAGCATAAATAATAATATCTATTTGAGCAAATTCATCTAAAGACGGAAAAGCTGCTTCCCCCGCTTTAAGCTCCATCAAAAAAGCCTTGCGGTAAGAGCTTTTCAAGCGGGTAACAGCATAAACCTCACAAGCTCCGCTTCTCAGCTGTACAAATCCCCGTTCATCCTCCAGACGAAAACGCTGCCCGGCACTAAGTTTCACAGACTGCTTACCTCCTTTTATTCCTCGCGTTCTTCAATCAACTGACGATAAGGCCCGTCATGCTGTACCATTTCCTTATGAGTACCGCGCTCTGCCACATCACCATTTGACAGCACAATAATTTCATCACAATCACGAATAGTCGATAAACGATGAGCTATAATGAGACAGGCACAGCCCCGGCGGCGAATATTCTGCAGCACCTGCTGCTCTGTTACCGGGTCCAGGGCACTGGTAGCCTCATCTAAAACCAGCAGAGAAGGATTTTTGACCAGAGCTCTGGCAATCTCCAGTCTCTGTCTCTGACCGCCGCTGAAATTCAGACCGCCCTCCGAAACCATAAATTCATATCCGCCTTCCAGGTTAAGGATATCGTCATGGATACAGGCATCCTTAGCCGCCTGAATTACATCACTGCGCCGCATGGAATCATCAAATAAGGTAATATTCTGATATACCGTCCCCGTCAGCTGGAAAACATCCTGGTCCACTGCTGCCAGGGAATTGACCAGCACACTGCGAGGAATATCCCGACGCTTTACCCCGTCAAACAGCACATCTCCCGACCATTGCTCATAAAGACCGGTAACTATCTTCGCCAGAGTAGACTTGCCGCTGCCCGATGAGCCAACGACAGCTACCCAATGCCCCGGTTCCAGATGAAGAGAAAAATTCTCCAAAAGCGGAGGATCCAAAGGGCTGTAGCCAAAGCTGATATCCACCAAATCCAACTGACCGGAAATCCTTTTTCCGGTAAAAACGGTCTCCTCCTTTTCCGGATAATTTAAGCTGTCCACCTCATAGCAGCGCACATCATTCAAGCGCTGCATCTGCATTTCCGTAGTCTGAAGCGTTGAACCCAAAGCAACGATACGGTCAAAGGGTGCCTGAAAGCTCCCCATAAGATTTTGAAAGGCCATGAACATCCCGGCTGTCATAAAGCCGTCCATAATGGAAAACCCGCCGATAGTCATAATCAGAGCCGAATTGATCCCCCCCAGCAGGGTAGGCAGAATAGTCACAGAAACAGACCAAAGCTGAGCCTCCTGAGAAGATGCCAGCACCTTAGTCCGGTAACCGGCCCATTTAGCAAAAAAATCCTGCTCATTGCCGTTAGCTTTAATCGTCTCAATCATCATAAGACCGTTCATCGCAGTACCATATTCCTTCCCTGCATCCTGCTGAATGCGCATGGAAAGATCGGTTAAATGGCGGCGCATACACAGAAAAACCACAAGATTTATCATACTGAAGGCCACCCCGATAAGGGTCAAAGTCACATTATACTGCAAGAGCAGCAAAAGATAAAACAAAGCTACAAAAAAATCAAGTACGACCGTCGCCGCAGAACCGGACAGAACTCCGGCAATAGACTCATTAAAGGCAATACGTGAAGCAACCTCTGCTGCATAACGCTGCTGAAAAAACTGCATAGGCAGCCGCAGCACATGCCAAAAAAAGCTGCTCGAATCAGCCAGAGTAAGCTTTTTCTGCCAGCTGGTCAGAACTATCGCTCTAAGCCAGGCCATGATCCCGCTGATAATAAAGGAAAAGGTCATCGCCAGACAAAGATTAAACATCCAGCCGGTATGCTTTTTCGTCAGAATATCATCAATAAATATCTGCTGAAATACAGGAGAAGCCAGACCGGGAATTATCATACACAAGCCGAGTAAAATAACGAAAAGAGCCGCCCACTTATCCTGCCACAGCTTCGCATAGATTGCTTTAAATACATTATATCTTTGTCCTGCCTTGCAAAAGCCCTCACTGGGCCTAATCTCCAAAGCAACACCAGTATAAGAAGTACGAAATTCAGACCAGGGCACAGTCCGCCTGCCCATGGCAGGATCATTAAGATAAGCCAAATCATTTTTGATGCCCTCCAGCACCACAAAGTGATTGAATTCCCAATGGATAATTAAAGGAAAATCCTTATTCCGCAGTGAATCTGCCATCCAGCGGTAACCACGAGCCTCACAGCCGCGCTTCCTGGCCGCCTTCAGTACAGAGCTGGCCTTGCTGCCGTCACGGTCTACACCGCATTCCTGACGCATCTTCTCCAACGGAACCCATAATCCATAATAGGCTAAAATCATCGCCAAAGAAGCAGCCCCGCATTCCGTAGCCTCCATCTGCAAAATGCTGGGTACCTTGATCCTCTTGCCCTTCCTGTTTAACCAGCTCAAGAATTTGCCTGTTTTTCTCTCCCTCATCCGTCTCACCTGCTTCTCAGCCACTGGCTGAATTTATAAAATACCTTTTGCAGCGGCGGAATACGTTCAATAATGATAGACCCTGTGCAAAAGCTGCCCGGTGTGATCGGCCTGTGCTTTCCTATAAATGAGGTCCACAAATATCCTGACTCCGAATCCTCATCCTCTACCAAATCAAACTTCACTTCCATTACTGAGCTGTTAGACCGGCTAAGCATCCATTGGGTCAGCTGCTCATTGCCCAATTCCTTCTGCATGCCGGTCAAGGAAATCGGATATTGTGAAACTGAACGCACCACGCCAATCAGCCAGCCTGACTGTGAGGTATCAACACCATTAGGCGCAAGCTGCATAGTCATGCCGGGCTCTATTCTCTTCCCCCGTTCAACCGGAACATAGAAAATACCGTTAAGGTCACTGCGATTCTGGGTACGCCGTATAGTACAAACGGCAGCTCCCGGATTCAAAACAGCTCCTTTTTCTACCATAATTTCATCTACAATACCATCATAATCGCTGTAGATATCCTCACTGACGATCTTCTGATATTTCTTGGCCGCATACTCCGAAACCCTGGTCATGGCATCACGGTCATTCTGCGCCAGTGCCATGCCATACTTAGCCATATGAATATCGGCAGTCTGCGCCGGCTGTTCGACCCGGGCAATCAGATCACCTTTTTTCACCTTGCTGCCATAATTTATATAAATATCAGAAATCTTGCCGCCTGACACATGAGAAACATTTACAATACCGGCAGAATCCATAATCATCCCCATGCCTTCCACCTTGACCGTAAAAGAACCAAATACAGACCACAGCACGACAGCGAACATCATTACCAAAATAGCCGCCAAGGCCATCCAGACTATCGGTGTAGTAACAGGCAGCAGCGCATCCAGCTTCTCCGGAGAGCGCAGCTTATCCAATGCCTCACGGCTGAAAATCTTACTCGCATCCATCCCTATTCATCTCCCTCCAGACTTACTGCTATCTTTACTCCTTCTGCCAAGCCGTCCACATCTGAAGTAATAACGATATCCCCCTCTTTCAGTCCCCGGAGGATCTCAGCATATTTGCCGTCATTAACTCCCACAACGACCTCCCTGCGCTGCAAGGTCTTAGCAGCACTCAAAACAAACAGACTGTTCCTTTCTTTATTCAGAAAAGCAGCCAAAGGTACAGTAAGGCACTTAAGAGACCGATTGGACTGCAGCTTAACACCTCGATAGCTCTGCGGCTCTAAAAGTCTGGCAGTATTATCGATCTCCAATAACACCTTGCGCACAGCTGCCGGCTCACTCAAAGAAGGATTTACCTCAATGATGCGTGCCTTAAAGCCTTGAGCTGTCCCTTTATTGCCTGCGGCATATTCCGTATCATAAACCTTCTGCATATCACTTACCTGAAACTTGGCCTGCAATTCAGAGCCAACAGAAAATTTGCTGATTTCTTTATCATTCATCGTCTGAGAAAAGCACAGGCGCTTAAAGTTACCTATCAAAGCCAGAGCAGTCCCTGCACTTACATAAGAGCCGGGCTGACGGTAAAGCAGCAAAACCTCACCATCAATAGGAGCAGTGACAGACTGCCGTGACTGCTGCACTATCATGAGCTGCTTCTGAGCTTTTAGTTCCTCTACACTCGCCTCAGCCGCACGATAACCGGCCTCAGCCTCTTCCAGATTCTCCAAAGAAACAGCATGCACTTCTATCAAACGGCTGTAACGTTCAAAGGTATTTTTAGCCCGTTTCAGCTCTGCCTTAGCCTTCAGAATACTGCTTTCCGCCTGCATAATTTTCAGCGGAATCTCTTCATTGATCAGGCTGAACAGCTTGTCACCCTTCTTAACCTCACTGTTGCGCTCAGCATAAGACTCAGCAATGCGTCCGTCTATAAGTGCTACCGCATCAGCCATATCATCAGAATAAAGATTGACCGTATCCAGAACCAGAACAGGATAAATTTCCCGCACCTTAGCCTTCTGCCCCTTCAGCGTTAAGCTGCGGTTATCCATACGAGTAGCTATGATATTTTCTCCCTTGGAATTAAGATAAGTCCCATAAAGTATAACACTGATTGACAACAGCAGAATGACTGCCAAACCTATGTAAAAATTTCTTTTCATCTATACCTCCACACAATCCTCCATAAAATTATATAAATCTTTTCTTTTAAATTCTCCTTTAAAATAAAAAATCCTATTTATAAAAGATTAATTTTTTCTCTTTTTAACATAAAAAGACATTATCCGCTATTCCTTATAAATTAAATGAAATAACAGATAATGCCTCAATTATTAATCGCAACAGCATGAATTTTCCAGCAAGTAATTATCGAATAACTTCCACTCCGCGACTTTTCAAACGCTTAATATAAGCCTCTAATTTATCAGCGCTGACAGTCATCCTGCTGAATGAACCGGAATACTGCATTTTATCCACTGAACCTCCGCTGAGCAGCTTTTTCATCTTATCTACATCACCGCTCTCACTGCTCTGCATAACAATGAATCTTCCTTCATGATCCGGGTCAGGTATACAAACAGCAGTTTTAGCACCTCCTACAACAAGATCCAACTCTTCATCCATTAAAATTCCTTCCATTTTTTCTGTCATTGTTCTTCACCCTTCCTTATAGCTTTTATATCTCTTATACGCTGGAAAAATCATTGCATTACAAAAAATATAATATTATTTATTGACAAAATATATTCCCCAGCTAGTTATAAGAAGAGCAACCAACAGCTTAGGATCATGCAGACTTTCCCCTAACCAGACAGCCGATAAAATAACTCCAAAAACAGGAGTAAGAAAGCTGTAGACTGCAATTTTTCCGACCTTATTATACTTATAAAGAGCAGACCAGACAAGTAAAGCAACAGAAGACAGCAAAGCCATATAAATAAGCAGCAGATAACATTTAAAAGAATAAAAGATCAAAGCTCCGCCATTAAGCATGCCAACTGCCAGCAGCATAAGACTGCCTAAAATCAGCTGCCAGCCGGTAATCGTAAACACATTATTTTCCCGGGCTAATTCCTTATTCCCGATACAGCCAAGACACCCCATCAGAGTCGAGAATAAAATCAGACCATCCCCCGCCCAATTAAACTTTAATGCCTGAAGCGTAAAGCCTGAATCGAGATTAAGCAGCAGAACAGCCAAAACGCCAGACAGGCAGCCAACTATTTTGCGCCAGTTTAATCTGTCATTCGGATAAAGAAAATGAGCTATAACAATGCTCATAAAAACAGAAGAAGAACCAACAATAGAGCTTTTGACTCCAGTCGTGTTGGTCATGCCCAGATAAAGCAGAACATATTGTAAAAAGGTATGCACTAAGCCCAATAAAGAAAATTTTACGAAATCACTTTTCTTTTCCGGCATAATGCTCCTGCCGGAAAATTGCTGCACAGCCAGAAGAATGACACCTGCCAGAAAAAAACGATAACCGGCAAAAAGCAGCTTATCATAAGCTGCTCCTGCATCAATCATAAAATATTCATATCCCAGCTTTATCGCCGGATAAGCACTTCCCCAAAGTGCAGCACATAAAATTGCAAAAAAGGGAACTAAACGGGAATCGGTAAACATAGTTTGCGCTTTAATAATTCATCACCCTCTCCATATGCACAGTTTCATCTTTATCATTAGTATCTGCCGTAATAGTAAAGCCCTGTTTCTGCCAAAAATTAAATCCGCCCGGTAAAAATTTATGAGTATGCAGATAGATCATTTCATATTTAAAAGCAGTACAAGCTTTAAATATTTCTTTCGCCAACAAAGTACCGATTCCTTTTCTTCTTAAGCTTTTGTCAATATAGCAGCGAACCAGCTCAGCCGTTTTCTTCTGAGCATATCTGCCCTTAACCTCTGCCATTCTGTCATCATAAGGTCTGATAGCTATAGTTCCTACCAAATCACCCTTAAAGTCAAAAGCTCCTATAATGGTATGATCCGGACTTTTGAGATAAACCTCCTCCATCTGCCAGATATCTCTACTGTTAGGGTAGTCTCCTTCAATATTATAAAGTTCTTTCAGATTATGCAGCAGAAACTGCTGAGCAGCTTTAACATCCTGCTTATTCAAGCTTCTAAGCACATATTCATTAAAATCAGACTTTTCCTTCAGCATTAATTGACTCATAATTTATTACCCTCCTTAATAAATTGCATTCAAAAAGTAAAAAAACCATGAAGAAACAAACTGTTGAACCAACAGCAGTTTAACCTTCATGGTTAAGATTACAAGCAGTATGAAATTTTTTAAATTAAGTACCTAAAACAGCCTTCATGACTGACGTTATGTTTAATATAGCATTTTCAGCAAAGCATGTCAAGCGCCTTAAGCCTTAACATCAATTACTGCGGAAACACCGACACCCTGTACTCGTTTAAACTTGGTAACATTCTTACTGTCAATCGGCACTAAGGATTTTATCCTGAAGGTAGTCCCATTGAAATTAGCCTCTATTTGCAGGACTGCTTTAGTTTTCTCCACCTGAGCCTTATCCCCGATTACCTGTACCGCTCCGATATGAGTTCCGCTGCCTAAAGACAAAATAGGCACAACCTTAGTCGTACTGGTCGTCTTGCCGCCCTTTTGAAAAGTAATAGTGTTAATAAAATCATTAAGCGGTGAAGCAAATTTATCAACTAAAGCACCAATTCCAGCCGTCATTGCTCCGGTTTTTAACAAGGATTTCAGCGAAGATGCCTGTCCTAGAGCTGTTGTCCCTAAAAAAAGAGAACAGCATATTACAACAGCAAGCACCACTTTCATTCTCTTCATAAATCATCACCTCATCTAATAAGATATTATGTAGCAGACTTAGCTTTTACATTAAGTATATATTCAACCTTAAAGCAAATTATCCTCTTTGCCTTAGCCGTTAATTTCTTACTGCAATTCTCTTTTATGCTAATTTTTTAAAAAACCATGAAAGCAAATTAACTCTAATCCGCCTTCATGGCTAATATAAATTACTTCTCAGGCTGTTCACGGAACCAGCAGTTTCGGCAGGAGCCAAAGCTTTCACATTCAAAGCTGTCTTCTTCCTTTTCCAGACCATATTCATAAGGACAATGATCATTAATAATATCCGCCTTACAAACCTGAGGATCATTTATTATTTCCCAGGCCTGATCAATTAACCGCATAATATCCCCCCTCCTGAATTATTCTTTCCCTTATACATATTGCCCAAAATGTTAAAAAAAGAACCCAAAAGAGCAAAAAATGCGGCAAGGAGGTCGGCAAAATGGAAAATATTTAATGCTGTCAATTCCGCTAGAGTGCGAAGTTGAACTTTATCTTCCCGCTTAATAATCAGGAAAATAAAGTTTTAACTTGATAAAGCTGAAT
>JBJDXG010000118.1:0-4481 GCA_051866555.1 bacterium
AGCAGCCGCCAGCAGCTCCTGATGCGTTTTCGCCCAATCAGCAGCGCCTGACAAGGCGATAGAATATCTCGTCTTACTTAGAAAGCTCCGCTCCAGAGCAATATCCTGTACTCCATTTATTTGTCTGACCTCTTTTTGAAACGGAATATCCTGTTGGAAGATTTTCCAGCCATATTCCCCGGTTCCCAGCAATACAATAACTATTACAGCAACAGCAAAAACTAAAAACAAATTCAGCCTTTTCTCCATTGCCTTCCCCCCTATTAATGATATCATCTATTATATCATTAATGTATATACTTATGTTCTGGAAATATTTCCAAGTATGCTGTCATTCCTGTAAGCAAATAAAAAAACAGAGTACCTTAAAATCGATACTCCGCTTTTTTTAAATTATCTGTTTAACCTAAAATTTTCTTGATTATAGTAAATAAATTTTTAACCTCAAAAGGCTTGGCTATATGGGCATTCATCCCGGAATCAAGAGCTTTTTTCTTATCCTCCTCAAAGGCATTGGCCGTCATAGCGATAATCGGTATATCTGCTAATGCCTTATCCTCCAAAGACCTGATCGCCCTGGTTGCCTCATAGCCGTCCATATGCGGCATTTGAATATCCATCAAGATCAAATCATAGTAACCGGCTTCTGAGCATTTAACCATTTCCACTGCTGTCAGACCATCATCCGCTGCTTTTACCTCAAAGCCATAGCTTACTAATATCTCGGTCGCAATCTCACGATTCAGCTCATTGTCCTCTGCCAACAGGGCTCTTTTGCCGCTAAAATCAAATTCCTCATCAGCCGCAGTCTCCTCGGCACCATCGCTGGCACAAGACTGTGCCGCAGCCTTGGCCCGAAAGGTAAAGACAAATTCACTGCCAAAACCCGGCTCGCTGGAGCAGGTAATGGAACCGCCCATCAGGGAAGCAATGCTCTGAGATATGGCAAGCCCCAATCCTGTACCCGGTATTCCGCTGATAGTAGATGTCCTCTCCCGCTCAAAAGCAGAGAATATCTTTTCCTGAAAATCCCGACTCATGCCAATGCCGTTATCCCGCACACGAATTTCAAAGTTAATAGTTCCGTCATCATTAGCCTCCCGCTCAATGACCTGATAAACCACTGTACCTCCGGCCTTAGTAAATTTCATCGCATTGCTGAGCAGATTGGCAGCCACCTGCTTAAGCCTCATGCTGTCGGCCATGATAAACTCAGTCTTTGTCTGGTTATCCACAATAAAGCTGATGCCCTTAGCCTCCATATCATTGCGGAACATTTCATCCGTCGCTGCAATATGGGCAGCAACATCAATAACCTGCTCATTAAGCTCCATTTTGCCGCTTTCTATCCGCGCCATATCCAGCACATCATTGATCAGATTTAAGAGATGATTGCTGGAAATCTCCGACTTTCTGAGAGCATCCAGCACCTTTTCCTTATCATCTATGTTTTGCTGCGCCAGATAGTTGAACCCGATAATGGCATTCATTGGAGTTCTGATATCATGTGACATATTAAACAGAAATATCGATTTGGCCTTTTCCGCACTTTTAGCCTTTTTCAAAGCTTCAGCCAGAATATTCTGCTGTTCAATTTCTTCCCTGACCATTTCATCTATACTTCTGAAAGCAAAAACAATATTAAAGCTGTTTTTCGGCTTCAGCAGCATAAATCTTAACTGGTCATATTTCAGCACCCCGTTTACATTGCGGCGGTAATTCACATCATATGTACTGCTGTGCATCAGACTGCCCATTACATGATTCAGTTTAATAGCTTCCAGAAAGGCCTTCCTGTCCTCAGCATAAATTTCAGATTCAGCATAAACAGAAAAAATCTCAACATAGCCATCATTATTTTCTGCCAGCTTTATAAAGGAATGACATCTGTCATTAGCTGAAACCAGATTTAAAACGTCATTTCTCAGATTAAACAGGTAAATGACCGAATATTCCCTGCCCAGAGCCTGAATAATCTCCATCTGGCTCTGCAGCTTCATTTCCCGTATGCGCTTCTGCTGTACTTCATCAGAAATATCCTTAGTAACGATCATTACATAAATATCTTCTGTCGCCGGATCCTGAGTAAAGATATATTTTTTGCGCATATTGCGGTAACCATGAACGGAATTTAATTCATCATAATCGACCTGCATTTCCAGTTTGCCCTGTTCAAAGCAGGCAAGAAGATATTCGACATTATTGCTTTTTATAAATAATTTTCTTTCTTCCTCCGACATTTCTTTAGCACAATGGAAGATAAAATCAGAAAAACAGCAGGGTATTTTAATTCCTCTGAAGCTGGACAGAGATTTTTCCTCGCCGTTTTCGCTGTAGCCAACGACCTCCTCCAGACAGTCCTGAGAAAGATTGACCTCATAAATGACGATAGCTCCGGAAATAATGGCTTTTCTGTATTGGTTGTTCCTCAGCCTTTCATGCAGAACAAGCAGCTTATTATCTTTATTTTCTGTCAGCAGCTTTTTATTCTGCCTGTGATTTTTTACGAGCAAAGACAGAATATACAGCAAAAATAAAGCAATCAGAGAGCATTCCAGAACCACTCCCGCCTTATTGGCCTGCTCATACATATTTTTGGTTACCTTGACCGGAAATATCTGCACTAAAAACCAGTCGATATTTCTCAGCCTCACCATATAGCCATAGCCTGTTCCCTCATGGGTATGATAAGTAAAGCCGCTTGGTTTTCCACTGGCAAAGGCCTGAGCTATTTTTTCGGCCTCCCTCTGATTGATAGTTTTTTCCTTTACCATATAATCTATTAAATTATCAGTCTTTACCTCCTTATAATCTCCGGCAATCACCTTGCCGTCAGGCAGACATAAAAAGGTGCTGGCTTTTTCCCCAAAAAAGGAATTATGCAGTAATTCCTTCATCCTGTTGTCAGCACAGTAAATTCCCCGCAGCACCCCAATTATTTCTCCATTAAACCAAAGCGGAGTATAAAAATTGATTTGCGTTTCATTCGTGATTCTGGAATGAGCCGTAACCGACATTCCTGTAAGACCGCACATTCCCTTAATAAAATATTCCCTGTCGGAAGCCAGAGAGGTTCTTCCGTCAGCAGCCAGATTGATTCCCTTCTTATCAGTATATCTGATATAATCAAACTCAGAATGATTCTGCAGCTTGGCTAAATCCAGATTAGTGAGGTGGGAATCAGTCAGATTATTGCCATATAAATAAGACATTAATTTAATGTTGTCCAAAGCATCAGACAGCAGTGCATCAAGCTTCTGAGCAGTCTTTACCGTATTATCCTGTAAATAACCGGCATTCTGTTCAAATATACGCTTCTTGTTCTGCTGCGAAAAATAAAAAAATATAATTATTAAAAGTGTGATTATTATTGAGCATTCTATTATTTTTTTCCATTTTATCCGCTTCAGTCTAGCCATTAATGTCACACCTCGGTCAATAAATTCTTGCCATGATAAAAATAATCAATTCCGGAAACAACAGTCAGAATTACGGCCACACCAATAAGCCAGGAAGCAAACGGCAGATTGAGGATAGTCCATAAAACGGCTCCTATCTGGGAAACGGTCTTATATTTGCCTAATTTGCTGGCTGCAATAACGATTCCCCGGCTGGCTCCAATTATCCTTAGTCCTGTTACTGCAAACTCACGGCTGACAATAATCACCGCTGCCCAGGAAGAGACCTGACCTGTTTCAACCAGACAGATAAGCGCTGCGGTAATCAAAAGCTTATCGGCCAGGGGATCTAAAAATTTACCCAGATTAGTTATTAAATTATATTTACGGGCAATATGTCCGTCCAAACCGTCAGTAAAGGCTGCCAGCGCAAAAACGGCTGCGGCCAGCCAGTTGCTGTAAGGAAAAACAGCAAAAAAGCAGACCATAAATACAGGAACCAAAACTATCCTAACCAGAGTGATCCTGTTAGGCAAATTCATCCTACCACTTCCCCTATCAAATCATACTCCAGTGCCTCGGTAATCATAACCTGGACAAAGGTGCCAAGCACAAGACCGGCCTTAGGCTGAACATAAATCACCCCGTCTATTTCCGGTGCATCACGATAGCTTCTGGCTGTTATAAACTCTGCATCCTCGCTTATGCTTTCCAAAAGAACAGTCAGCTTTCGGCCGACCCATTCCTGATTTTTCGCTAAAGAGATCTTCTGCTGCAAACGCATGGCAATATCATAGCGCTCCTGCTTTACTTCCGGCTCTGTCTGTTCCGGCATGGCACCGGCTTTAGTCCCCTCCTCCTGGGAGTAGAGAAAAATACCTACCCGGTCAAACTTAACCTCGGTCAGAAAATCTAAAAGGTCAGCAAAATCCTCTTCGGTTTCTCCCGGAAAGCCGACAATAAATGAGGTTCGCAAAGTTACATCAGGCACTCTCTTTCTTATTTTCTGCAAAAGGGCTAAAATATCCTCTCTCGAACCCTGCCGATTCATAGCTCGCAGGATACGGTCAGAGCTGTGCTGCA
>JBJDXG010000119.1:0-4471 GCA_051866555.1 bacterium
CATGGTCGCCGGGCTTAAGCAATCCTTTAAGCAGGATATTAAGGCTGATGGTGATATTGGAGGTAAAGACAGTATTTTTGCAGTCGTCGCCGTTGAATAATTGTGTCAGCTTATCTCGTGTATTAAATAAAACCTCTTCAACTGAATAAGCTGTAGAGTAATTTCCGCGGTTTACATTGCAGCCGATATCTTTAATATAGGTCAGCATGGCTTCTATGACACAGTTGGGCTTGGGGAAAGACGTTGCTGCATTATCGAAATAAATTTTTTTCTGGGAGTTATTGTTTTTCATAGTTTTTTCCTCATTCTTCTTCAAATAAATGACTAAATAATAAATATTATAAAACAAAATATTGATTAAATCAATAAAGTATATTAAATTAGCGAATAAAAGAATGAACGGCTAAAGTTATTTATGTTAAAATAAAGTCATAAATGATCATAGAAGGGAGAAATATGGAAATGGAAAAAGAAAAAATGGTGATTGGTATTAGCGGAATTCTAATCGGTATTATTGCTGTTGCACTAGTAACTTTAGGAAATCCTGCTAATATGGGCTTCTGTATTGCTTGTTTTATTCGCGATACAGCAGGCGGACTGGGTCTGCATGGGGCTAAGCCGGTAATGTACCTTAGACCGGAAATTATCGGTTTGGTTCTGGGGGCATTTATTATGGCTCTGGGCAGAAAGGAGTTTTTGGTTAAGGGTGGTTCTTCACCTGTAACACGTTTTGTTTTAGGCTTTTTTGTCATGATTGGCTGCTTAATGTTTTTAGGCTGTCCATTCAGAATGATTCTGCGTCTGGCTGGCGGTGACTTGAATGCTTTAGCTGGTTTGGCCGGCTTTGCCGCTGGTATTGGTGTGGGCATATTTTTCTTAAACAGGGGATATTCCTTAAAAAGAACTTATAAACAGACTGTTTCAGAAGGTCTGGCTTTTCCTGTTATTCAAATTGCAGTTTTGCTTCTCTTGCTTGCTGCACCTGAATTTATTCATTTTTCAGTAAAAGGACCGGGGGCAAAGCATGCACCGATTATAATATCTCTGCTGGCTGGTCTTGGCGTAGGTGCTTTGGCTCAATATACTAGATTATGTATGGTTGGTGGGGTCAGAGATTTTATTCTGTTTAAGGAAACCAAGCTTTTGATTGGCTTTGTAGCAATTTTTGCCGCTGCTTTGGTTGGCAATCTGGTGACAGGTGCCTTTAATCTAGGTGTTCTTGACCAACCAATTGCTCATACAGACGGCTTGTGGAATTTTTTAGGCATGCTGCTGGCTGGTTATGGCTGTACCTTGCTTGGGGGATGTCCTTTAAGACAGCTGGTATTGGCCGGAGAAGGAAATGTAGATTCTGTAGTGACTTTCTTAGGACTTCTGGTAGGGGCAGCTTTTGCTCATAATTTTGCTTTGGCTTCTTCTGCTAAAGGTGCGACAGCTAATGGCCAAATAGCAGTCGTTATTGGCTTGGTTGTTGTTTCTTTAATTGCTGTATTGAATACCTACAGAAAGAAAGAAATATAAGAGGTGAGTAATTGATGATTGATGCAAGAGGAAGATCATGTCCGGAACCGGTAGTTATGATCAAAAAAGCTATGCTTAGTAATGAGGATAACTATGAGATAGTAGTAGACAGCAAAGTTTCGGTAGAAAATATAACTCGTTTTGTTCAGCATAATGGATATCAGGTAGATGTAGTTGAAAATGACAGTGATTATGTGCTGAAAATCAAGAGAAAGTAATGAAGGAAAAATATATTGCAACTTTTTATTCTCATTTTGGTGCTGTTCGCTTTGTCAGAGAGCTGAAGAAGAGTGGAATCATGGGTACGATAATGCCGGTTCCCAGAAATTTAAGCTCTTCATGTGGCACGTGTGTTGCCTATGAAACAGAGGACTTGCAGGTTGATGATGTTCATGGAGAAATTGAACAGGTAGTTAAAGTAGTGTCTGAAGGTTATGAGTGGGTATATCGTGCTCAGGACAGTTAGTTGTAAAGACATAAAAAGCTGGTGCAAATCTTTTATAAGATTTACACCAGCTTTTTTTATTATTCATCAGGTATAACTAAAGGCTGATTAGCGGAGTTATTATTCGATTCTGAATGCTGAGGCTGCTCTGAACGAGAATTTGTTGCTGGCGTCTCAGCAGGAATATTAACCGGTTTATTATTAGTTGTATTTGGTACAGCATTATTATTAATCTGCTCTTCTTCTGGAACGACCTGAGAAGATGGTGAGTCTTCATCTTCTTCATTATCTGTTTGTTCATCCTCAATATTGACTGCTTCATGAGAAACATTGACTGCTTTGAATAAAGGCTTAACCGGAAGACTGCTTAAAGCATTTTTCATAAAGTTAGCCCAAATTCTTGCCGGATATGAGCCACCGGATATTCCGGACATAGGCTTTGGCTGATCGTGTCCTATCCAAACGGCTGCTGCTAAATCAGGAGTATAACCGACAAACCAGGCATCCTTGTAATCATCAGTTGTTCCCGTTTTACCGGCTGCCGGACGGCCAATATTAGCAGCCCTGCCGGTACCATTAATAATGACATTTTCCAGCATTGCAGTAATAACTCCAGCAGTTTGTTCACTGATTACCTGGGTCTTAACCGGTATATTGTTGTCTTCTATAATTTTGCCGTTTCTATCCTCTATCTTTATAATACACGTAGGAGTGATCCTTTGTCCTTTATTAGCTAAGGTAGCATAGGCTGAGGCCATTTCTAAAGGGGTAAGACCTTTATGAGTTCCGCCTATTGCTAATGCCAGATTGTTGTCTTCCGGGGTTAAACTGGTAATTCCCAGCTTTTCAGCAAATTGCTTTACGGTATCAATACCGATTTGTTCAGCTAATTTAATTGTAGCGACATTAACTGAGTAGGTTAAAGCTGTCAGCAGAGAGATATTACCCCTAAAACCTCCGTCGTAGTTTCTAGGACTCCAGTTACCGAAGGTAACCGGAGAATCATCTATCATACTGTAAGGACTGTATCCGTTTTCAATCGCTGCGGTATAGACAAATGGTTTAAAGGTAGACCCTGGCTGACGGTGTGATTGAGTAGTTCTGTTTAATTGTGTAGTTTTAAAATCTCTTCCTCCGACCATAACCTTGATAAAGCCGGTTTCAGGCTCAATAGCAATAATAGCTCCCTGCGGCTGAGTAATGCCATTTTTATCAATTATAGTTGGCGGCATATAATTTTTCAAAGCTTCTTCAGCTGCTTTCTGCATGGTCATATCCAAGGTTGTGTAAACCTTAAGACCGGATTGATAAACTATGTCATCCCCGTATTTTTCAGTAAGGTATTGAATAACGTAGTCAACAAAATAGGGAGCCGGTTTATCTGTTGGAGTTATTTTTTTTAAACTGATATTTTCTGATTTGGCCTCTAAAGCCTGAAATGGAGTTATATAGCCTAATTCGGCCATACGATCCAAGACTAATTCCTGTCTTTTTTTTGCTGCCTCAAAATGATTATAAGGTGAATAATAGCTTGGTGCTTTAGGCAGAGCAGCAAGCAACGCTGATTCTGCTAAGGTAAGCTCATCAGCGTTCTTATCAAAATAAGTTTGAGCAGCAGCTTGAACTCCATAAGCTCCGCTGCCTAAATAAATTTGGTTCAAGTAAAATTCTAAAATTTCTTCTTTGGTATATTTTTTTTCTAACTGGATTGCTAATACGGCTTCCTGTAATTTACGAATAATAGTTTTTTCTCTGCTCAAAAAAACATTCTTAGCCAGCTGCTGAGTTATTGTACTGCCGCCCTGAATAGCTCCTTTGCCGGTTAAATCTATCCAGAGAGCTCTTGCTATGCCCTTTAAATCTATGCCGTGATGATTGTAAAAGCGATCATCTTCAATTGCGATAATTGCATTCTGCATATCGGGAGAAATTTTATTTAATGGAATAAAGGTTCTGTTTTCCCGGAATATTTGACTAAGCAGGTTTCCCTGACTGTCATAAATTTTAGTGGCTTCTTTTGGCTGAGTCATTGCCAGCTCTTCACTGGAAGGCATGCTGTTGACGCAGCCTACTAGAAGTCCGCCGGTAATTCCAATGCCTATAGCAATTAAAGTGAGAAAAAAGAATTTTAAGAGTGTTCCTGCTTTTATTTTAAGCATATATAATCCTCCTTATGAGCTTGCGGTTCTTGATTTAATAAAACTACATCTTAGAATAAAATTCTCCGCTAAAGTAAGAACACCTTTTTTTTAATTACAATACGGCAAAATATTTATTATTTTTGGTTTAAACTGGCTTTTTTATATTATATTCCTGCAAGTAGTTCAGTGTTTCGCCGAAACGCTGAAAATGAACGATTTCTCTTTCGCGTAAAAAGCGTAATGGTTCTTTGACATCCGGGTCATCAGTAAGGCGAATTAAATTTTCATAGGTTGATCTGGCTCTTTCTTCGGCTGCCATATTGCTGACGAAGGTAGCTACGGGGTCTCCTGGACTGTTTAGATA
>JBJDXG010000120.1:0-4467 GCA_051866555.1 bacterium
TATATTTTAGCGTCCATATTGACGGTTATTTCGAATTGATTGTGATTTACTACTTGACCTGCTGCCTTTTGCGCCGGCATGGCTTTTATCTGACTGCTCACCGCATTAACACTGGCCAAGGATTGCTTGATTTGCTCGGCCTGCTGTTTGAAAGGAGCAAAATAACTGTTAGCCGCAGCAACTCCTTCCTGTCCCAAATCAGCAAGGTTTAAAGTCATGTTGCTGCCAACACTGCTGAATATCTGGTCTATCTTACCTTTAAGCTCAACCATCTTTTCTTCCTGGACTATGGATAACCCGCCATCAGTGCTGACTTTATAATCAGTTACTAATTTTTGCATTGCACCGGCAAAAAGCCCTGTTTGTTCCTGCACATACTGAAGAGCCTGCTTTTCCTGCTCTTTTAATTTGGTGGCTTCTTCATGGGCTTTTTGATAAGCCTCTTCAATATCTCCTCCGGATTTAATAGCTTCTAAGACGGCATCATATTCAGCTCCATATTGTGACCTGACGGCTTCTTCAGCTATTCTTTTCTTGCTGTCGGCCACATAACGGGCTAAGCTTATCTCATTAGCTCCCTTTTTCTTCAGCTCCAGCATTTCTTTTTTAAGGTTAAAGAGCTTGCTTTCCAGTTCTTTACCGTTAAGATTCAGAATTTTATCCTGCAGATCGTCATTAACTGCTTTTATTTCTTTGGCCGATTCCTCATAAATTTTAGCTTTTTTGGCGGCTGTATATTGGGCTATATCTACTTCAGCCGCCCCGGCTTTCCGGTATTCCTCGGCTTTTTTGCTTACCTCGTTTAATTCCTTTTCTATCGGAGACATATTTATTTCAGCTATTTCATCACTTATCTTTTTATGCAAGTCTTTACGTTTTTTCAAGGTTTCAGCTTCTTTTTTCAGAGCTTCATTCCTCAAATCTTCTAGCTTTTTATTCTGTTCAATTTGTGCTGCATATCTTTCTTTCAAGATTTCCAAATCAGCTTTTTTAACTGTTTTTTTCAGGATTTCCCCGTTTTCCTGCCACATCAAAACCAGTTCGCCAGACTTTTCTTTAGATTTTTCTATCCAGACACCCAGTTTTTCTAAACCCTTTATATCTCCCGTTTTATTTAAAGCGTCATTTACTCTTTGACTGGTCGTTTCCATAGATTCAGCTAAGCCGTTATTGCTTTTGCTCACTGTCCGCTGTATGTCCCTGCCGGCAATTTTCCAGGAATAAATCCAGCTGTCTGCTGATTCTCTAACCGTAACACCCACTCTTGCCAAAGCCTTAATATTATCCTCTGTTACCCCTTCTAAGTTGGACTTTTTTATAGCTTCTTCTACTTTATTTAAGTCCCTGGCTATCCTAGAAAAACCATCAGTTTCTCTGGCTGTGCCATTTATACGCTGCAAAATATCCTTTAAACTCTTCAGCTGAATAACCACAGGATTTAATTCTGCAAGCTTGCTGTATATAAAATCAATTGCATGGCCAAAAGATTCTACAAAATCACTATCTTTAAACAAAGCCGCCATTTTTTCCAGTTCATAAATAACTTCGCTTAAAAAATTAAATAAATCAGTTAATTTTTCCACACATGAAGCCAATACTTCCGGAAGATTAACAGCTTCACCAAAAGCAATAAACAGATTGAACAATTCTCCCAAACATTCCAAAACGGAAGCAAGAGCTGTGCCTATCCTTTCAGCCCATTCATCAAGATTGCCATTTTCTTTAGCTTCTTCAATTAATCCCAGTAAAGCTTCAAGCTGTTCTTTTATTTCAGCAAAGCCTGATTCACCAACCGCGGTAGCAAAATATTTAATTTCATCCTGCAAATTATTTAGTAATCCGGAAAAACTTTTAGCCTGGGCTTCCATAGCTCCACCAAATTTTTCATTCAGTCCTTCAGTTAAAGCCTGAATAGCCTTACTGGCATTAACCCCTTGATTGCCTATATCTGCAACCTGATCAGCAGTAAGTCCTAATTTATCCGCCAGTATCTGATAGACCGGAATGCCGGCTTCAGCTAACTGCAGCAGTTCCTCTGCCTGAACCCGGTTTTTGGTTTGTATCTGCCCTACAGCCAGCATAGCTCTGTTAAGTGTTTCTGTATCACCACCAGCAGCAGATACAGCATTGCCTAGAGCACTCATTACTGGTATTACCTTTTGGCTTGCAATGCCAAAAGCCTGCAAACGTTTAGACCCTTCGACCAACTCCTGAAAATCGAAAGGGGTTTTAGCTGCAAAATCAGCCAATTCTTTAAGATGCTGTTCGGCTAAAACGCTGGAACCCATTAAATTTTCCAACCCGATTTTACTCTGCTCCAGCTTGGAATTAAGCTCTATAATACTCTTAACTGCAAAACCTGCTCCCATAGCGGCCGCCAGTCCTGCCATCTGCTTTTTCAGGCTTGCAACAGTAACAATCATGCTTTTTATTGAGCTGGAACTTTGAGAAACATTCTTCAAGGATTGAGATAAATTCCTGTTTTTTCGATTAACTGCATCCACCACAGTACCATACTGTAATAAGCTGCGCCTTAACCCCTTAAAAGAACTGACAGCCCCCATAACTGCAACTTTTTGCTGTTCTATAGCCTTAGACAGTTTTTTAGCACTGCTGCTGTCTAAGCCTTCTGCCTGAGCAACTGACCTATACTCCGCTTTTAATCCTGCCAGAGTTTTTCTTTCTTTTTCAAGTGCTTTTTGCAGGTTTTGATAAGCCTTAACTGTCTTTTCTATTTCCTGCATAGATTCAGGAGTTTGAGCTTTAAAATCAATATTGACTTTCAGCTTTTCTAAAACAGCTTGTATTTTGGAAACATCAAATTTAGATAAATCAAGCACCGGGGTAATGTTCCCACTTTCATTATTGATTTTCTCCATAGTATTTTTTATTTGCTTGCCTGCTTCCGCCATACCGCTTTTTAATTTTTTGCTGTCAACCTCTATTCGGACATTAATTTTATTTTTATCAACCACAAAATCACCTCATTTCAGGCATAGAAAAAGCACCTGCCGCAGCAAGCGCATAAAGACTTTTTCTATAAATTATGGTAAAATTAAAAAGCAAGGTGCTGGAACACCTTGCTTAAAAAATTGAATAAGGGAGGTGAAGCCTCATGAATTTCCGTTCTTTAATAGAGTTGATTAAAGCCCTAACGGAATTATTGAAGGTTATAACGCTTTTAATATTGATCATTAAAGCGTTCTTCACTTAACTCCAGTATTCAACCGGAAACGTCCTGCTGCAACAGGGCGTTTTTGGCATATTTAGTATATGCTCATTATAACCTAAATATTTGCAAACTGCAACTAAAATCCGGGAATCTGGTCTATAAAGGCCTTTTGATTATTATCCTTTCCTCCCTGAGCATTAATAGCTGCCATTTGAGCATGGAGCTTCCGAAGATTAAGCTGCCAAAATTCTTCTTCACTATAGCCTAAATATTTTCTTGAGAAATACAAAAGCCAGGCCCAGTCTATATCGCTGTCCCGGCTTCCGGCTTTTTTTGGTTTTCTGTTCCATCCGGCAAAGAATTAGCAATCGCCTGATTTATTTTAACAGTTAAATATTCCAGCATTGCCGGATGAATCAATTTCCCTGCTTCTTTAACAGTCAAATCTTCATTCTCATCTAAAAGGGCTGCCCATATTAACCATCTGAGAGCTACCATTGAGCCCGATATAAGCTCATCCAGAACTTCATTAAATGGCTTATAGGCTATCTCCAGCTCGCATAAAGCATTCAAATTCATGTTTAAGCTGTGTTCCCTGCCATCCAGCAGAGCAGCCTGAACTTTGACTATTTTTATTTTATCGGCATTCATTATTCAGAGCCCCCTGCCTCGTGAACGGCTTTAAACCAATTGGCTACAACGTCCGCCCCGACACCTTCTTCCTTGGTTCTTACTGTAGTCTTTAAAGCACCGTCTTTTTTTCTTTGCCCAAAGGTTCCTTCTATGGATGGGGTTGTATATTCCAGACTTTCGCCTTTGGTTTTGTTGTTTTCAGAAGGCTGTTTGAATTTGCCGGAAAACAGCCAAACTAATTCTTCTCCTCCGTCTGAAGTGTTGGAAGCAAATCCTAAAGCTACTTCCGGAGCTCTGTCGCTTACTTTGGTAGTTACTGTTCCGTCTGCTGCTTTTTCTGAACCTAACAATAAATTAACAATCTCTGTCGGCAGGTCTGCAATTCCCATTGTAACTTTAATATCTGAAATACTGGTTTCTGAAGCATACAGTCCATTATCTGCATAAAGCTTTGCTTCCTGAACTGTTGGCTCAAGATTAACCTCTATTGCTCCGGGAACAGGCACCGGCGTTTCTGTCTTGTAAGATGAATTTGTATTTTCTGTTACTTTGGCAATATGAATTTTTTCTAAACCTACTTTAGCCATTCTTTTTCCTCCTAACTTTTAGTAAAAGGTGAGCATTCTATCTTTAAGTGAGTACAGCTCCCTATAAAAATAAGC
>JBJDXG010000121.1:0-19428 GCA_051866555.1 bacterium
ATAAGGCTGTTGCTTTCTAATATCCTGAGCAATTCCAGAACCACGCAGAGTAGGTCCTGCAATACCATATTCAATCGCAACATCCTTAGGAATAACACCTACACCCTTAGTCCGGCAGGTAATACTAGCATCAGTTTGATATATTTCACCAATATTATCCCATACAGGTAAAAATTCATCCAATACTCTGATTATTTCTTTAGCCATTTCATCAGAAATATCTCTTTTTACCCCGCCTACAATATTGATACTCATGTCCATTCTGTTTCCGGAATAAGCTTCAATTAAATCCATCAATTTTTCTCTTTCCTGGAAAGCATGAAGAAAAACTGTATCAAAGCCGATAACATGAGAAATCATCGCCACAGCAAAAGCATGGGAAGCTAATCTTTTTAATTCATCAGCTACAACTCTGATATATTTAGCCCGATCAGGAATATCTATTCCTGCTACATTTTCCATAACCATACAATAGGTCATTGCATGGTTATTGGAACATAGTCCGCAGGTTCTTTCACAAAGGACTACATTTTGAGAAATTGTATTTTTCATAGCCAAACGTTCCATACCACGATGAGCATGGCCTGGAAGAATATCAGCGTCTTTAATAGTTTCCCCTTCTACTTCAAGGCGAAAATGAAGTGGTTCATCTAAAGCCGGATGAATCGGTCCAATAGGTAAAACAAAACCATTATTACTCATTTTCTGCACCTCCTGCTTCGGATGCTTCACGATTAGCCTTTATTCTTTCCCAAAGGATATCACTGGCATTAGTGTTCATGGTTTCAGATAAAGAAGCATAAACAACTCCCTTAGGAGCCGGATCTGCTAAGATAAATCTGTTCCAACGTACATCAAACAGTCCCTCAAAGGTCATCTCCCAGGTTTCTGTCAATTCTCTTTCAGGCCAATGAGCACTGCGTAAAATTGAAGTAATACTTTCTATTTTTTTATCCGGAACAGCTACCTGAACGCAAAATACCCCGCCCTCAAAAAAGTCAAAATGATAAACCAGCTCCATAGATTTATCCTCTTTATAAGTAGGAGAAATCGTTAAGCATTTTCCAGGATAATTAGCTACAAAGGTTGCAATTTCCTTAATTTTGCTGTTGTCATCAAGCATCAGCCAGCTATTGCCTTGCGCATTAACTGTAATTTCACATTCTTTGCCTAGAATCCGAGACATCTCCTTTTGTAAATCTGGATACATGACGGCAAGCCTCCTTTCTATTTTGGTTAATTTTTAGAAGCCGCCTACTTCTAAGTTTAATTTTGCAGCAACTTCTTTTAACTTAATTCCTGTAGGAGGAAGTTCAACATTAGCCGCTTTTAATTTTTCTATAGTTTCTGGGAACGGCAAAATCAGCTTTGGTCCTTCTTTAGCAGATACTGAACCTACACCAAGGCCAACAATACCATTAAATACCTTCTTATCACTGAAAATATGAGTGAAATTGTGAATTCCTTCACCACAGGCAATCGGAATAATAGCAGTTGCTTCAGCAAAAATATCCTTAGTGAATGGATGATCGCGTCTTTCATAAATCAGATCCTGATTACAAGCAAATCCTACTAAACCTTTATAAATAACATTATAGCCATCTTTAGTCAGCTTTTTAGCTAATCTGTCAACAAGTCTGTGACCACCGATTCCACAGCCCTTAATGCAGATATTGCAAGTCATGATAATGATTTTATCTTCCGGAGTCAGCCATGCTTTTATATCATCATAATTCTTGTTTCTGGCACAAATAATCATTTTATATCTCCCCTCCTACATCTTTTGATCTTTTAAAGGAGCACCGGTCAAAATAGTATATTCAGTTCCCTTTACACTTTCTTTACCAGCGAATACCTCTTCAACTTTTAAACGATTCATTGAAGGTCTTAAAACAAACGCTCCCTGACCTTCAGCACATTTAACTATCTTTTTGCCCTCATATACTTGAGATACTACGTTTAAGCCAACCGGACAGCTCAAAACGGCTATTGCTGTAGCTGCGCCATCAACATTAACATCTTTGTAGTATTCAAAGTTACAAGCAACCGGAGTATCACCTACGCTAACTACATTATACCCTTCTTTTTGCAGTTGAGCTGCTACTTCATCAGCTTTATCCACTCCGCCTATACCACAAATTCTAGCACAGTTGTTACAAGTAATGATAGCTACTTTATCTTTTTTATCTAATTGTTTAGTAATCTCACCTAAAGGCAACATTTCAGATTTTATCATTTTACTTCCACCTCCTATAACGCTGCATCGCCAGTTTTGTGCAATTTTGCTGCTGCTTTACTTCTTTTTGCTGTTTCTAATTCTTCCGCTTCACAATATCTTAAAGCCTTCAAAGTACAATTTTGCACACAAGCAGGTCCTTTGCCATCAGCTCTGTGAACACATAAATCACATTTTTTCATAGTTCTCTTTACCGGATCTACTTTTGGAATACCGAACGGGCAAACTAATAAACAGCTGCCGCATCCTATACATTTATCCGGATTTGGAAGAACAACTCCATCTTCATTAATTTGAATAGCTTTAGTTGGACAGATTTGAGCACAAGGAGCATCAGCGCAGTGAAAACAGCGCATTGGAACAGGATAAAGACCAACCATCTCTACATAATCCATAGATTCACCTTGATGCTCTCTGGCACAAGCTTCCAGACATTCCTCACATCCAGCACAAACATTTGGTAGAAAATATACTCTTTTAGCCATACTTTTCTCTCTCCCCTTCCATAAAACTTAACGCGCAATACCGCTTAGCAAATCCTTAGCTATTTTCTTACGCCGACAATCTGGACAAATATAGCTTCTTTCAAGATAAGCAACATGCTCACCCTTTAATTTTTCCTGAGCAACTATCTCAGGCAACGGTTTTATCGTCTTATTGCATTCCGTACATTTTAAATAAGGAATTTTTTCATAAATAGCACGTTTATAAGCATCTTCAGCATTGTAAGCATTATGAAATTCCTCAGTCATATGAATTGCACCAGTAGGACAGAAATTTTCACACATCTGGCAGCGAGTACATGAACCATCCCAGATTGCATAATCAAAAGAATCTGCATTTTCAGTTATTCTAATCGCTTTTCCGGCACAAACATGAACACAAGTCTTACAACCGATACATTTTTTAGGATCATATTCTATTTTTCCTCTAAACCCAGCAGGAACCTTAGCAGCATTAGGATCAGCAGGATAATTAGCAGTTGCATATCCCTTGCCGATATTAGCCAATACTGTCTTAATTGTAGTTATCATAAAATTCCCCCCTCTCTATTCCAACTGTTCATTAACCCGTTTTTCCCAAAGCTCCATGCATTTTACAAAGCCGTCCAAAATAGACCATGGACTTGGCGGACATCCAGGCACGCTTACATCTACAGGAAAATGCTTACTGATCGGAGGATCAATTGCATAACTATCCTGGAAAACGTTACCGGAAATCGGACAGTTGCCTACTGTCATTACCACCTTTGGTTCAGGAATCTGAGACATGATTCTATAGGCAGCATCTTTACAGCGAATAGTCATTGGACCTGTTATTACAACAATATCTGCATGTTTAGGAGAACCGCTTAGCTTAACTCCAAAACGTGAAGTATCATAACGGGGACATAATGCTACTGTAGCAAGTTCTACGTCGCAGCCGTTACAAGAGCCTGTATTCATTCTATAAACCCAAGGAGAACCTGCTATCATCTTAGCAAGAGGTTTTTTAAGAATTCCAAGCATTTTTTTCCCTCCTTTTTAGATAAACTTTAACTTATATTTTAAAAGAATACTACTAATAATAAACTTATCAAAGAAAGAACCAAAGGAACTGTTAAATAGAATTTAACAACTTGATCCACTCTTCTTCTACCAAATGAAGCGCTTACTAAAGTTCCGGCAACCAGATAAACAAGCCATGCTTTTACTATATGCCAAATGGTATTAATAACCGCACCGCCTAAACCACAGTCAGCTGAAACTAAGCCGTTAGGGAAGAAGAAAACAACTACTACAGAACAGATGAAGAATGATTTCATAGCAGCTCCTAACTGCATTAATGCTAATTTAGAACCAGCATATTCAATCATAGGTCCTTCAACAATTTCTGTTTCTGCTTCCACTACATCAAATGGAGCAAGTCCCAAGTTTGCTGGAATGATCATTAAGAAAGCCAGAAAAGCAGGCCATAAAGTCCAATCCAGAATAAACGGAACACCACTTTGCGCTTCTACTATGCTTTTCATGGAAAAGCTCAATATATCAGAGCCGCCAGCTCCAACAAGAGAAGCTTTAATAGCAATGGATAAAAATACTATGATCAGGGAAATATCATAAGCGATAACTAAAGCCATTTCCCGTGAAGCACCTACTGCCGCATATGGAGAGGAGGAGGAAGAACCTGCAACCATAACCCCTACAGCAGCTGTAGTTATCAAATAAAGCAATACCAGAAATGCTCCTGCCATATCAATTGGAGCTTGAGAATTAATAATCGGTAAAAACATCATCCCTACTGTAATACCGATGATTGTAATATAAGGAGCAAAAGAAAATAAACCTTTTGAAGCCGTTTCCGGAGTAATATTTTCTTTTATCATCAGCTTGGCAAAATCCTTAAACGGCTGATTGATTGGCGGTCCCATTCTTCTCTGAATTCTAGCCACTATTTTGCGATGAATTCCGACAAACCATAAACCGATGAACGCAATAAAAAGGAATCCGGGAAAAACAAAAAGATTAAAGAGTTTCTCTAATACTTCCAACATTATTTTCCCTCCTTTCAACAGTTTCTTCTTCTCCAGCATTCAAAACCTTTCCTACACATAAGAAAGCATTTTTTATCGGAGCACAAATTTTAAAGAATTGTTCTATTAACAACTCAACACTAGGATAGAAATTATTAGCACCAATTTGAATATCACCAGAAGTAAAGTTGTTTGGTTCTAATTCTTTACCACCAGCATATACCGGTACAGCTCTTTCTGGTTTTTGCTTGCCGCTGGCAAACATACCAAGCAATAGAGCTAAACCAACTGCAAAAATAATCATTGCTACTACTAAGCTGCCTACTACTGGATAGTTAAACATATTCAATGGTTCAACTCCTAATTGAATTTGCATAGTACTGATAAATCCCAAAGCCATTTGTGGGAAGAAACCGAATAAAATACACAAAACAGAAAGAACAAGCATTGGCAATTGCATGATGAAAGGAACTTCCTTTACATCTGCACATTCTTCCGGAGCTAAACCAAAGAATGCACTATGAACTAATTTGATGAAAGCTGCCAAAGTACCAGTACTTGCCACTAAAGTCAATACGCCAAAAATCAAACCTGCTGAGGTTCCATTTTCAATACATGCCTGATAAATCATCCATTTAGAAACAAAGCCATTAAGCGGAGGAATTCCGGCAATTCCAAAAGCACCAATCAAAACAGCAAATGCTGTTATCGGCATTTTTTTTGCCAAACCACCTAACTTATTAAGATCTTTAGTTCCTGTTTGCAGGAATACTGCACCAACACAAAGGAACAATAAGCCTTTACAAAGCATATGATTCAATGCATGGAACAGACCTCCGGAAACACCTAAAGCAGAGCCTAAAGAAATACCAATCATTACATAACCCATTTGAGTGATACTGCAATAAGCCAAAAGTCTTTGCATATCACTTTGTAAAAGCATCGCAATCGCACCTAAAACCATGGTAATTGCACCAACCCATGCAAATCCCAGCATAATTTCAGGAGAACCCTTTACTCCGCCCAAAGCAATAAACATTACTCCAAGCAAGCCGATAATACCTGTTTTACTTAAAACACTGGCAAAAACAGCAGAAACAGGAGCAAATGATTCTTGATATAATTTTGGTACCCAGCCATAAAGCGGGAACATTTCGGCCTTAATACCAAGACCTATTAAGAATAAAACAGCTAACACACCAGCAGATAATTGAGCCGGAGCTCCTGCAAGTGCAGCAAATTCAAAACCATTATTTGCTGTTGCTGAGAAAATAGCAACTAAGAATAGATATCCTGCACTGGCTGCTGCCATAAAGTAAGTCAAAGCAGCTTTGCGTGCTTCAACAGTTTCTCTTTGTAAAGCTAAGAAATAAGAAGAAATGGTCATCATTTCCCAGAAAGCATAGAAATCGCCTAATGATTTGCTTACACCTAAGCCCATCAACGCAGCTGTTAAATAAAGGAACCAGAAATAGAAACGTCCCTGAGCTTTTTCTTTAGCCATAAAGCCAATGGAATATAAACCAATCAAACACATCATTAGAGCCATAAAGAAGGCAAAAAACCAATTAATTGGAGCTAAAGGTCCTGCCTGACCTGATAACAGCATTACAACCGGAGTTAAAGTTAATAGAAATACAGCTATATTTCTCAATCCCGGTAAAATTCTGCCTAATAAGAAGGCTGCAAAAGCCCCATAGTAAGGAATAGTTACTAGTAAAGGCCATTCTGATTCAAGATGCGGCAAAACTACTTCACCACCACGCAAAACTTGTACCTGACCTACAGCAAAGTGTAAAATTTCTTCGCCGGCATAACCAATATAAGCTGTTCCAGCAGCAAATATAACTGCTAACATAAGCATAGGAGCTGCTAAATTTTCTTTTATCTCTTCCCCATTATACGGAGCAAAAATTAATTTTTGAACTAACCGCAAGAAATAACAAGCTTGGCAAACCAAAGCTAAAATCATAATTCCTACTGTTAACCAACAAATAGAAGTTCCGCTCTCAACCACTGAGAAAAAGATTAAAATTTTACTTAGTGAAGCTTTAAATGGTGATAATCCCATGGAAGCAATAATACCAAACGCTAACAGTGTCGTAGTTATTGGCATTACTTTTCCAACGCCCTTCATTTTGTCAATATCAGGAGTTTTAACTGCTGATACCAAAGCTAGAATTGCTGAGAAAATCAAGATTCTCATCACTACAAAGTTAATAATTTCTGCTACCCCGCCAACAGCACCAGCTGCACTAGGTGCAGATACTCCTGCAACAATATAACCAATTGCTGCAATAGTAGAAAAACCGAACAAACGCATAATTTGTTTCTGTTTTAGAGCCATGAACTCAAAACATAGAGCCCAAATTACTCCAAACAGCATTAGGAACTCATTACCTGTCCCCATTAGTACTCCCCTCCTTTTTCTTGTTTAGTCAAAAACAATTTGCCAAAACAAATTGTTGACTTAAAAATTAAATTTTTCTCGGCAATCACCCCTTCTTAAGATTTTACTAAATTTTCACTAAATTAACGACATAATGCCTAACGAATCACTTTATTAATTCTAGTTGATAAGGTTTTTTCCTTCTAAAATGAACTTTTTTTTCTAAATTTCTTAATTGCTTCTGATTATTTGTCAGATAATGACAAATAATCAGAAGCTAAATTGTTTATTCTCCTAATAAAGCTTTTACCCTTGGGAAAGCATCCAAATTAGTATGCGGTAAGAACAGAGTAGACATAAATTCATCCATATATCCAGGATAAACGCTTAACTCAACATAAGTCATTTGATCTGCTATCTCTTCTACCTTTTGTTTCATTTCTCCAGATAAAAGTATTAAATAGGAACCGGTTAAAGAGCTGTTGCCAATAAGCTCAAATTTCTCATTTTCAATATCCGGGAACAGACCTATAGCTATAGACGGCTCCAGACCTAAATGGTTGCCTATACCGCCGGCAATCAAAACCTTTTCTACCATAGTAAAATCCATGCCCATGCTGTTGACAAGAGTTGCACAGCCGGAATATACTGCCCCTTTAGCTCTTATGAAATTATCAATATCAACTTCGGAAATTGAAATATACCGGTTAATTTGAGTTTCATTTTCCCAAGCAATTACATATTCAGCCAGATCATTTTCCTGATCAATAATAATTCTTGGGTCCTTTAATTCACGGGATAATTTACCGCGGCGATCCATTATGCCGCTCAGCATTAATTGAGCTAAAGCATCTACTAAGCCTGAACCGCAGATTCCTTTAGGCTTGGCATCACCAATGGTTACATAAGATACCTCATGGGTATCCTTATCAATTTTGATTTTTTCAATTGCTCCTGGAGCAGCTCTCATACCATAGGTTATTTCCCCACCTTCAAAAGCAGGTCCGGCAGAGCAGGCACAAGTCATCAGCCAATCCTGGTTGCCAAAAACGAGTTCTCCGTTAGTACCCAAGTCAGTAAATAAGGTTAAGGTTTCAGAATTAGTAATTCCAGAAGCAAGAATACCGGCTGTTATGTCACCGCCAACATAACTTGCCACATTAGGACTACAATATACATATGCTTCAGGATTAACTTTTAGAAAAAAGTTGCTGGCTTTTAATTCAGGAAATTTATCAACAGTAGGAATATACGGCTCAACTCTGATATACTGTGGATCAGTTTCTAAAAACAAATGAGTCATAGTCGTATTGCCTGAAGCAACTATTGATATAATATCCTCATAATTTACTCCATCTAACCTGCTAAGCATATCTTCAATCAATTCATTAATAGTTTTTACCACTAATCTTCTTAATTCTTTCAAATTCTTGCCATCGTTTTTGGTTGCATAAATTATTCTGGAAATAATATCTGCTCCGCAGCTAACCTGAGCATTATAAGCTGTTCCGCTTTCTAAAACAGAACCATCTATTAAATTAACCAAGCAAGTAGCAATTCCTGTAGTACCAATATCAATTGCCAATCCTAACAAAGTACTAGTCGTATCCCCTGCGCTTACCTGAATAACTTCCCAATTCTTAGACGCATTTGTTAAAGTTAAAGTAACCTGCCAATTGCCTTTTCTTAAAGCATTGGCTAATTCTCTGATAGCTTTTAAAGTAAAGGTTACTTCATCCAATCCTTCAGCACGCAAACTTCTTTTTACTCTTTCCAAATCACTGATATTATCATCTAAAGTGGGCTCATCTAATTGCAAATAAATTTTCTTCACATTTGGCGAAATTGTTAATCCATCTTTTTTTCTTTCTTCCAGTGTATTTAACAAACGAGAATGTCTGTCTTGTTTCATATTTTTATCATCATTGATCTTTAAAGTTTCAACTAAAGACTCTAAAGGTACTTTAATCACAACATCAGTTTCAACTGTACTGATGCAGGCAAGATAATATCCTTTAGCCTTTTCTTCAGGCGTTAATTCTGAAGTATTTTCCGTTTTCAGCTCGCCCTTCTCTAAAATAACACGGCATTTACCACAGCTTCCCTTACCACCACAAGGAGAATCAATATTAACCCCGGCTTTTCTGGCTGCATTTAATAAATTTTCTCCTTTATTCACCTCAATATCCTTGTTCATTGGTTGAAAAACTACTCTGCATTTTTCCAAAACACAACACCTCATCTTCCGAAAATTTATGATGGCATATAAGTTAGCCCCCAGAAAAAACTGGAGGCTAATTATTTTTTGAATTATGAAATTATTCTAATCCAGCTTGGTATCCAGCAGCATCTAGAAGAGTTGCAGGTTCACCAGCGTCAGCCAGTTCAATTTTAGCAAACCAGCCTTTGCCGTAGCAATCTTCATTCATCAATTCTGGAGAATCATCTAATTCGCTGTTGATCTCAATTACTTTACCAGTTACAGGAGAGTTGAAGTCAGAAGCTACTTTTGCAGATTCAACAACACCGCATGGAGTATCTTTAGTTACAGAAGCTCCTACTTCTGGCATTTCAACAAATACTAAATCTCCTAGTTGTTCTTGAGCATAGAAAGAAATACCTACTGTAGCTACATTTCCTTCTACTCTAGCCCAAGTATGTTTTGCACTGTACTTTAATTCATTTGGAAAAGACATTTAAATTCCTCCTTTTATTTCTTTTTAAATTTCTGCCTGCCGTTTGGCAGGCAGAAAAACTATATTTAATAATCTTACATCATAGGATCCATAGCTAAAGCTGGATGTCCTACTTTATTTAAGAATTCGCAAACAGTTTCAGAATCTTGTCCTACTGTTTCATCAGCAATCTTGTCATAAAGATCTGGACAGCCGATTTCCTTACCTCTTGCATCGATATCATCTTTTAAAGCTTCTTTTAATTCTTTTGGCATCCATACAAGACGAGCGATACCGCCTTCAGCGCCTAAGAATTTCTTACTTACGATAAATTGACGTCCATGACCCATGAAGCCTGGAGTTTGAACCCCACCACCGGTCATACCAGCTAGAGTAGAGAAGCCCATACCTACTGGAGAATCACCTTTGAATTCACGGTTAACGATTACAACACCGTTTGCTTCAGGCATAATTGCACAGATACATTCGAAGCAGCCGCAAGAAGTCATTGGATCTTCCATGATAGAATACATAGTCATTTTTTCAATAGCACCATGAGACATTTCATTTACTACTTGGTTGATTGAAGGATAAATACCTTTCAATTCATCTTCACAAGTGTCTCCCTTTGGTACTGGTTGGCAAGGACCTGTTGGGTCGATTTCGTAAGTTGCTTTAGCATCTAACCAGCTAACAGCACCGCAAAGTCCCAGACGTTCTGGAGTTACTATACAAACATGGCTTGGAGCAAATGATTGGCAAAGGATACAAGAATAGAAAGTATCAGTTGCTTCATCAGAAAGTCCTTTTAATCTATTGTCACGAGCATGGTATAATTCACGTGCAATTGATTCAAGTTTTTCTTGAGCTTGTTTTTCTTCTGTATAGATAGTAACTTGAACTTTGTCAATGATAGAAGCAAATTCATCCAAAATCTTTGCATAAATAGCTTCTCCAAAGTGATGCAGACGGAATCCTTTACCGAATGCGTCTTTGCTGATACGAAGCATGTTGATATCTCTTTGTCCAACGTGCATGATACCTTCGCAGTAGTTGAAGAAATAGTGAAGTCTTCTTTCAATTACCGGTTCAAAGTCAGATTGCATTTTCTTACCAGCAACATCGATTACGATACCACAGTGGAATACGCTTCCTTCTGGAAGGTCATCAATGTCTCCGCCGATAACTTCAATCTTATGGTCTTCGATTTCAGAAGCATCCAGTGTACGAACAACTTCGAAAGAAATTGATTTGTTTCCACCGGACATACAGTATAGTTGTTCTCTTCTGATTCTTTCACCTTCGAATGCAGGAGCAAAAGCAACTGGAATAGGAATATCTGTAATTTTGATTTTAATATTTCTAGCTTCCAAAGCTGTAGCTACCATCTTGCTGTAATCAGGTTGATTGATTAAGCACATAGGAACTTCCATCAAAGGAGGAACTTTATCAGCAATTACAGGGAAACCTAATTTAATAGCACCAGCACCAGCACCAACGATTAGTGGAGTTAATTCGCCTAAAGCGATAACGAATGCAGGTACACGATCTTTAGTGTATTGGAAAATATCAGCCATATTACCAGCAGGTACACCACCGAAGATCAATGCTGCTCTGATTGCTACAGATACAACATGGATAACAGAAGTTACATCATAGCCGATTGGTACAACACGCATTTCTACGCCCATTTTTACTTCTGCTTCGATAGCTTGGTCAATAACTTCACCGATAAGGAAAGTCATAATACCTTTTGATTGTAAGTCTTTAATGATGATTCCTGCTTCTTCTTTAGAAGGAGCTTTACCTAAAACAACTGCAACACCAGGAATGTCACCAGTTACTAGAGGTACACCTAATTGACGAATAATTGGGTCTGGAACAAAACCAATAGCAGGATCAGTATAAGGAGCTTCCATTGTAGCATATTTAGTTGCTTCAATTACTTCAGCAGCTAAAGCTACAGCAATACCATTATTAAATTGAGCTTCCAGTCTTGGAGTATCAGACATTAAGCTTTTAATAATTGGAAGTACTTCAGCTAATTCTCCTAAAGTTTTGCATTTTTTACCTAGAGGTCCATAAATAACTGATTGGAAGTAAGCAGTGTCAGGATAAGCAATTGCTTTGTCAGCACCAAGATCAGACACAGCTTTGTTCAACATTCCTTCAGCAGCTTCATAAGCTTGCTGAGCACCCAAAGTGATAATTTCATACAATGACATAATAATATCTCCCCTTCCTTTTTCTAAGGTTTTTTTATAAAACTCCTTAGATTCAACAGTGGTCTGTTTTCCTCTAAAAAGCTGTTACCTAGATGGGATGAATAAATTCTCTAGCTGTTGCCAGCTAGAGAATTTTATTTCTTTGTTTTCAAGGAATAATTGCTTTATTATTCTGAAATTTTTAAACTATCCAGAATATAATACTATAGTTCTAGATAAGAGTCGCAGTAGATTGTTTTGTTAGTAACAACTTCTGCAGTTTTAATGATATCCATCAAAAGTTTATCAGTTGGGTTAATGATTGCAGAAGAGAATCCTCTTTGAATAGCCATTGCTACCCAAGCACCTTCGATTAGACCACGAAGTTCTTTAGGACAACCATTTGAGCAGTTACTCAAACCACCAGTTGTTTTCAAGCCCATGTCAGAGATTTCTTTAATGCAATCAAAGATATCAGCATTTTGGTCAGCCATACCTTTAACTACAACTACTAATGGATCGAAATAGCATTGAGTAGGATCTACACCAAAGCCAATTGCTTTTTCAATGATTTCAGTACAAACCATCATTCTTTCATCTTTGTCTTTAGGAATACCATCTTTTGCGCAAAGAGCAATGATGTCAGCACCATATTCAGCTGCTAAAGGCATATACAGATTTAAACGAGCATCTGTACCGTCAGTAGAGTTGATGATAGGTTTTAGGTTAGGATCTCCTTTATAAAGATCAGCATGTACTTTCAAACCAGCTTCGATAGCTTTTGCATTTGCAGTATCCAAAGCCAAAGGTACATTTGGATTATCTTCAAGAAGAACTTTTACAATCCATTCCATTAATTCAGGTCCGTTGCTTTCAGCAGGTCCGATGTTAGCATCAATGTAATGAGCACCAGCAGCAATTTGAGCTCTTGCTCTGTCTAGAATAGGAGCTGGATCCTTATCTTCCAATGCTTTTCTGATAGATGGGGCAATAACGTGGATTTTTTCACCAATACAAATAAATCTCTCCATATATACGACCTCCTCAAATTAAATGTTTTTTATTTACAATAAGGGAAGTAACCGTTCCCTTAAGAACTATTCCCTTCCCTTATTATATTAGCTGTTTAGTTTTAAAATCCTGCTTTAATAATAAATTATTTTACAGAATCCCAATTTTTCAAGAACTTAGGCAAGTCAATTGCTTCGTTTGGTCCGATAACAACTTTCCAATCAGAAAGTCCATCTTCCAATTCACCTTTAAGAACAGCAATCTTACCAGGAAGTTCAATGTATTTAGCAGTAACTTTTTCTTCGATACCGCATTCCTTAACGAATTGAGTAATAGAAGAACCACTCAATTTACCAGCAGCCCAAGCGGTTAATACAGATAATCCACCTGCATCTGGGATTAACAACCAGCAAGGAACTTTAGATTTTTCAATTTCACCGGAAACGATGAAGTAAGTCAAAGCAAAGTCAGTTGTTACTAGAACTGGAGATTCAGGTCCAGGGTTGCCAATTGGATAGATTCCTGGTTCTACACGCATAGGTTTTTGTGGGTCTGTAAAGATATTTTGACGTAATGCACAAAGAGGAAGCATTGTTGCATAGTCAATATCATTAAGAACGATCAGACCAGCATATTTAACAACACCAAGAGCTGCTTTAGCGCCTCTCATGTATGGATCTGCATCACAGATAACAGTCATCATAGGATATCCTAATGGACGGATAGTTTTCTTCAATGCAGCACGAGAAATCATGACACGAGCTTCCAATTCTTCTTTAGCAGTTTTAGTTTCTGGATAAAGAACAATGTTTTTGAAGTCCAAACCATGAATTTTTTCTACCAAGTCATGCAAAGCTTCTACTGTAGGAGCTTTTACAACTAAAGGAAGACCTGCTTCTTTAGCTACAGCAACAGCTGCTTCGAAGTTTGCTTCAGTAGCATAACCGATTAAAGGTTTTTTATCTGCTACTTTTGGCAATTCAGCTTTAACTAAATCAGCATTGTCAGATAGCAAGCAAGGAACAGCTTCTAAATCAGCAGCAACGATTTTGTCAACCAAAGCACCGAATTTAGCAGCATCATTTCCGTAAGCAGCTACCAAACCAACTTTCATGATTTCACCGATACGATCATATTTAATAGCTTTAGCTTTAGCTAATTTAGCTTCTGCATCAGCATCATCTTCTGCCAGACCTAAAGCAAAGATTGGTCTGTTGATAAAGCTTTTTTCATGACGCATTAATACGATTTCGCCACCGATTACGAATTGGTTGTCTCCAGCACCAATTGTGATTGGTGTTTGTGGAGGAGCAGAAGCTTCTCCTAATTTTGCTTTTGCATCATCTGACATATGAGGACATTTTTCTACTTCAACTCCGCCTCCAGCAAGTTTCATAGCAAATGCCAAACAGGTTGGGAATCCGCATTCCTTACAATTTTTTTTAGGTAACATTTTAAATATCTCTAATCCGCTTAGAGCCATTGTTTACCACTCCTTTCCATACTTTAAACGCTCTTATTTATATTTATAGTACTTCGTCGATAAATTTCTTAACTGTAGCTACAGAAGTAGGGTGTTTTAAGATAACAGCATGAGCACCTGCTGCCAACAATGCAGTTGCACCAACAACTTCCATCATGATACCACGGTTTTCAGAAGGTCCCCAAGCTGGGAATTCTTCTTCTGGTTGACTAGCTTCTTTAGTTCTCCAAGATTCTTCACCATATGGAAGAATGAATGGCATTTGTAAAGTTTTATCATTTTGTTGAATAGCAGCTGCACGGATTCTTTCCATTGCAGAATAAACATATTCAAAACCATAACCAACACCAGCACATCCTGGGTTAATAATGATTTTTTCTTCTTTAATACCCAATTGAGTCAACAGGATATTTAATTGTTTTGCCAAGTTAATATCAACAGCAGATTCAGCACTTACAATGTTGCCATAAGCAAGACCAACAGAAGCACCAACAGCTTTATAAGTATGCTCATTTGCAGATAAGAAAACAGTATTCTTTCCTTCTAAAGCTTCTGCAACTTTTGGCAATACTTCAGCATCTTTATCGTTGTGTCCGCATCCTTCAATGATTACAGGAACTTCAACTGCTTCAGTTACCTTTTTAGCTAATGCAGCACAATCTTCTGGAGAAACATTTCCTCTGTCTGGATGAGCATTAACAAGTTTTAAGCAAACCATGTCTGCTCCTTTTTCTACTGCTAATTTTGCCCAAGCAGCAGGATCAGCAGCTACACCAGCGATAGGTGCATAAACAGCATCTGCCCAATCTTCTTTAGGATCATAATCAACAATTTCCATTGCAATTACAGGTTTGTTAGTGATTTCACCATCAAAACCGTATAGGGGCATAGTATTTTCTCCCCCAATTACAACCTTTTTTTGAGTACCGATTTCCATTTCACGAATTTTTCCTGAGTTTTTGTCGAATGGTTTTTCAAAAGCCAACAAAATCTCCTCCTTCCTAAATTTGAGATACCTAATTTATTGCAAGTAGTTTTAACTACCGGCTAACTTATAAACCAAGTTTCTGCATGATTTTCTTTACCTCTTGCTTAGCAAGAGAATCCTCCGGCAAATCAACTGTTGGTTTGCCAGCACAATCATAAGCATAAACCTGAGGATCCATAGGAATAACTCCCAATAAATTCAGATCCTGTTTTTTGATTTCCTCTTCAATACCTGCATCAAGCTTGCCATCCGGAGCCTTAGTAACAATCAGCCCCATTTGTTTAACATTGATATTAACCTCTCTTGCCAGAGCCTGAATTCTTCCGGCAGCCTGCACCCCGCGGCGTGAAGCATCACTTATTATTAACAAAGCATCCACATCACGGGTAGTTTTACGGCTGATATGCTCCATTCCTGCTTCATTGTCCATAACAACAAAAGCATAATTTTTAGCCAGCACATCAATATAATCACGCAAAAGATTATTAACAAAGCAATAGCAGCCAGGACCTTCAGGGCGTCCCATAACTATTAAATCATACCCTACTGCTTCTACAATAGCAGATTGAACATTATATTCCAAGTATTGATTTTTTTCCAGACCGCTTAGATTTTTCATTTCACGGGCAACCTTTTCCCGCATTTTACCTATAGTACATTCTACTTCTTCACCTAATACTTCATTCAAGTTAGCATTAGCGTCAGCATCAATTGCTAAAATCGGTCCTTTTTCTTTATGGTTCTTTCTCAGATAATCAATAATCAAACCAGTTGTTGTTGTTTTCCCAGTACCGCCTTTTCCGGCTACGGCTATATTTATTGGCATGTCTGTCCCTCCTTATTTATTTCCTAAGCAGTGTGGATGCCCTTATCGTGGGCAGCATGAGCAGCTTCCATAATTGCTTCAGCTAAAGTCGGATGTGCATGGATAGTTTCACCGACCTCCGCCACCGTTATACCACACTTAACAGCTAAGGCAAGTTCATGAATCAAATCAGTAGCATGAGCACCAATAATCGCTGCTCCCAGTAATTTATCATCACCAGGGCTGATAAGCAATTTAACATGGCCCTCATATTTACCGATAGCCTGAGCTTTGCCCAAACCGCGGAAAGGAAAAGCAACAGTTTTATATTCTATATTTTTAGCTGCTGCTTCTTTTTCTGTCAAACCAACTCCGGCAACTTCCGGATCAGTAAAGACGCATCTAGGCACTACTAAATAATCTTTTTTCTTCTTTTCAGCAAGCAGAGCATTTTCCACTGCTAAAATCCCCTCATAAGAAGCCTTATGAGCAAGCATAATACCGCCTATAGCATCTCCTATAGCATAAATGCCAGGAACGGCAGTTTCTAAATAGTCATCAACAACTATAGCTCTTCTATCTATTTTAATACCTAATTGTTCTAAATTCAAATCAGCTATATTAGGAGCACGTCCAATAGCCACCAGCATCTTTTCAGCTGATAAAACCTTGCCGTCAGAAAGCTTAGCCTTCGCTAAACCATCTTCAACAAAAGTTTCTTCAATTTTTATATCAGTCAGAAGCTTGATTTTTTCTTTTTTCAAAGAACGCTCTAATAATTTGCCTGTATCTGCATCCTCAGGCGGTAAAGCATGCGGCATCATTTCTACGATAGTCACTTCTGTGCCTAAACGGCGATAAAAAGTAGCAAATTCTACGCCAATTACTCCTCCGCCAACTATCAGCATGCTCTTAGGCAATTCCTTTAAATTCAAAGCCTCATCACTGGTGATAACTGTTTCTCCGTCAAATGGAAAAACAGGAATTTTCACAGGTACAGAACCGGTAGCAATAATAATAACATCTGCTGTTATTTTTTCCTCACTACCATCATCTTTTTTAACTTTTACAGTATGAGCGTCAACAATATCACCGCAGCCATTCAAAAGATTAACTCCGTTTTTCTTAAATAAAAACGCAATTCCTTTATTAAGGTTAGCAACAATGGTATCCTTGCGCTCCATGATTTTTTGAAAATTAACTTTCACTTCACCGGAAATTTCAATTCCATATTGAGCCGCATTATTAATAACATGGCATACCTCTGATGAAGCCAGCAAAGCCTTAGTCGGGATACAGCCTAAATTTAAACAGGTCCCGCCTAATTTTGATTTTTCAACAACCGTTACATCGGCTCCTAATTGGGCAGCACGAATAGCAGCAACATAACCTCCCGGTCCGCCACCAATAACCACTAACTTTTTCTTCAAATCTTTCTCCTCCCAATAGTACCCTCGGAGGTGCTTATAAGGAGCTAGATAATGCAAAGCATCATCTAGCTCAACCTATTATGCTATCTTTTAGGACACTTTTTATTTTCCAAAGATTAAATTTCGACATTGGAAAATAAAATCCTCTTTTTAATGAAAAAATTTTTTATTTTCTTCCCAAAGTTTTTATAGCTTGTTTTTCTGTAATTACCCAATCCATAGGTAAATCATGTTCTTCAGCTACTAAATCGTCACGCAGCTGCAATTCATAACAAATAGCAATTGCCGGAACATCAGGTTTTAAGCCAGCCAAAAAGCGGTCATAAAACCCTCCGCCATATCCAAGACGATTTCCCTGAGTATCAAAAGCCACTCCAGGAACTATTACCAAATCAACCTCACTATGAGCAGTTGGCCGCAAACACTCTTTTTTAGGTTCCGGAACATTAAAGGTTGCAACCACCAGTTCATTATCATAATCATGAATTTCAGAAAGCAATAAAGATCTGTCTTCTAATTGAGATATAGGTACTAACACCTTTTTTCCCCTTTTATATGCTTCTGTAAAAATTCCTTTAGTCAGAACTTCACCGCGCATAGCTGCATAAATTAAAATAGTATTAGCCTTTTTAAATTCTTCAAGTTGGAAGAGCTTTTGATGTATAGCCGCACTTTTTTCTTCTATAATTTCTTTTTCCTGCGTATCTCTTAACGCAAAAATCTCTTTACGTAATGCCTTTTTATCCATAAGCCTTCTCCAAACTTTTTATTATTTAATCAGACCGCCTGCACGCATGATATCAGGAACTCTTTCTTCTGCTCCGATTGCCATGATGTGAACACCATCAACTACTCCTGATTGTTTTAATTCATCGATGAATTCTCCGGCAATCTTAATTCCTTCTTCAACTGCATCAGTAGCAGCAGCCATTCTGTCAATAATACTTTGCGGAATATTGATTCCTGGGATGTTCTTATTCATGAATTTAGCCATACCAGCAGATTTCAAAGGAATAATACCAGCCATTACTTTAGTATCTCCTAGATAAGGTTTAACTGCATCCATGTAAGTTTTCATTGTATCCATGTCATATACGCCTTGAGTTTGGAAGAATTTAGCGCCAGCTTGCACTTTTTTCTTACTCTTGATAATTTGTGGTTCCAATGGATCCATTTTAGGAGTTACAGAAGCTCCTAAGAAGAAATTAGGAACACCAGTCAATGGATGATCAGTCATATCTTGTCCGGACATCAATTTTGAAACCATTTGCAAGAAAGATACTGAATCGAAATCAAATACAGGTTTTGCTTCAGGATGGTCACCAGCTTGAGGATGGTCACCAGTTAAAACCAATACATTGTTAATTCCCATAACAGCTACACTTAAAAGTTCTCCCTGCATAGCCAGTCTGTTTCTGTCACGGCAAGTAATTTGGAATACAGGATCTGCTCCCAAGTCCTTCATAACTTTACAAGTAGCCAATGAAGTTACTCTTAATACCGCACTTTGCATATCAGTTACATTAATACCATCTACTAAATCTAAAACAAGTTTAGTTTTTTCCTTTACTTCACTCATATCGGTTCCTTTAGGTGGAGCCATTTCAGAAGTAACAGCAAATTTTCCGCCCAATAATGCTTCTTTTAAATTCATCCTTATTCCTCCTCCTTATTTACCTAGTACCAGTGAACGAG
>JBJDXG010000122.1:0-19404 GCA_051866555.1 bacterium
ATTTATTGAGTTTATTTGATGAGAAACAGAAACGAGCTGAAAAGAAGGTTGCTTTAATGAAAAAACAGAAAAAAAGAAAGAAACACAGCTCCCGAAGAAGAGTTTGGAAAAAAATAATGAGCGGGTGCTTTTTTGTGCTGTTTATAGCCGGGCTTACTTTTGCGGCACTTTTTTTTTATGATTCATATCAGGATTTATTAACTATAGAAAATTTGCAGCTTATGGGGGCAAATTTAAAGGATATGGGTAAAAATTTATGGCTGGGGATAGGAGGACAGTAAAGTGGATTTGAAAAAAATACCGCAAAAATGGTTTTTAGTCTTATTGCTTATTTTAGCTGTGCTTGGTTCAGCGCTGGGGCTTTATTTGTTTCCTGAGCAAAATGTCAGCCGGGAGGAAAATGAAAAAAAGCCGGCTGAAGAAAATGTTCAGGAAAAAACGGTTATTTCTGAAGAAAAGCTGAATAAAATAATAAATTCTTTAAGTCTGGAGCAAAAAGTCGGCCAGTTGTTTTTGCTGGGCTTTCACAGTCAAAAGCCTTCTTCCGAGTGGCTGGAGTTTGTGCGGGAAAATAATATAGGCGGCATTTTTTTCAACTCGCTCAGCTTGAGCTCTTTAGATGAGCTGAGAGATTTAACGGCTCAGGGGCTGGATGCTCGGGGAATTCCCTATTTCTTTGCCGTAAGTCAGGAAGGCGGAGGACAGGAGGCCTTTTCGGAGGGGGTTACCTTTTTTCCGAGCAATATGGCTTTAGCGGCGGCTAAGGATGAAAAGATTGCCTATGAGGCAGGACATATAACCGGCAGGGAATTAAAGGCGTTGGGAATCAATCTTAATCTGGGACCGGTATTGGATATTTTAAGTGACAAAGAGAAATCCTTTATTGGCAGCCGGGCTTTTGCGGATAATTCAGCAGCGGTCACTCTGTTTGGGATGCGGTATCTTGCCGGTCTGCAAAATACGGGAATTGCCGGAGCGGTAAAATATTTCCCCGGACTGGGAGGCACCTCTACTAATCCGGAATATGCTGTACCGGTAATAACTGCGAAAAAGGAGGAGCTGCTTAACGATGCTTTGCAGCCTTTTGCTGAGGCGGTTAAGCAAAAAGCAGCAGCGGTAGTGGTTGGTCATGGCCTTTATGTGCAGATCGACCCTCGTTATCCGGCGAGTTTGTCCGATAAGGTCATCCGAGGCCTTCTGCGCAGCTCATCAGGCTTTAATTATCATGGTCTGGTCATTACTGATGATTTAAGCAAAAAGGCGGTGGCTGACAATCCGGGAGTAGCTCCTTCTGCTGTTCAGGCTATTAAGGCAGGAGCTGATATCATTTTCATCAGAAGCGGCTTCTCTGCTGAGAAAAGTGCTTATCAGGCGGTTATCAAGGCAGTAAGAAACGGTGAAATAAGTGAGGAACAGATTAATACTTCACTGAAAAGAATTTTGCAGGCTAAGTTTAGATATTGTCTGCTGAATAAGGAGAAGCAAAATTTCCTTTGGGAAAAGGTTGGCAGTACGCCAAGCAGACAAAAAGCGGAAGAGATTGCTGAATTATCTGTGACGTTAGTAAAAAAGAGTGAAGGTTTGCTGCCTTTAAAAAAGGAAGATAAAATTCTTGTCCTGACTCCCGATGAGCTGCCTTCGGCTCATATGCCGTCTTATCTGGCTGAATTGCTGGAGAAGGATTATCCTAATTTAAGCTATAAGCAGTTTACTAATTATCATGAGGAGGAAGAAAAAAGAGAGATAAGGACTCTGGCCGGGGAAAATGACATTATTTTAGTTATGACCTTTAATGCCGGTCCTAATCAGGCCAGTCTGGTTAAGGATCTTTTGGCTTTAGAGAATAAACAGGTCATTGCAGCTGCGGTGGGTAATCCTTTTGATCTGGTTTTGTTTCCAGATGTACCGACTTATTTTGCCGTATACAGCGCTTGTCCTGCTTCCTTAAAGGTGCTGGCTGATATTTTAAGCGGAGAGAAAACGGCGAAGGGGGAATTGCCAGTTGCAATGGAAGTCCAAAAACTTACTGACTAATCTGCCGGCGGCTAAGTATTCTTTGCTGCAGATAGGACAGGAGGACAGCAATGGCAGTCCGGCAATCTATTTTGACGGCAATGCCCTGTTCCGTTCCTGTATTCACAGCCGTTCAGCTGCTGATAAGCAGGTTAATGGAGTGTTGATAGGCGAGGTAATGCAGTGGCAGGAAGCTGTTTTCCTTGATATAAGGCAGGTCAGAGAGAAAAAGGAGGAAACGGACTGGCTTTTATTTTTGCAGGAGATTGGAGCTGAGCTTACAGAGGAGCAGGAAATCCTGGGCTGGTATCACAGTCAGCCGGAGGAGGATATATTTCTGAATGAGCAGGTTTCTGAAATTCATCAGCTATACTTTGCTGAGCCCAAACAGTTCCTGCTTCTTCTTGATCCGGTACTCAGACGTTTTGGTATCTTTCAGAGAAAGAATGATTATTTGTGCTTAATACCGGGCTTTAAGGTTACCAGCTCGCCGGAGCGGGGGGAACAGACCAGACAGCTTTTGTATCAGATCGATTTTTCTTATGCTAATTATCAGGCAAAGCCGAAAACGACTGTTATGAAAATCGGTGATGCGAGGAAGGTTATCAAAGCTTACCAGCCGCCGGATTTATCTGAGCTTTTAAAGCAGGAAAAGGCAGAGGAGTTGGAACCTGACCGTTTATTGCAGGAATTGGATGGGTATCGGGAAGTATTCTTTTCTAAGGATATTTTAGTCAAGAAACAAATCCGCAATAAAACGGCAATACAAAAAATAGTAGATAAATTGCTGGCCGAGATTGCTTCAGTAACGACTAAAGCGGTAATTAAGCTTTATTGGGAGCTTACACCTAATTCTAATGATTATTTTGAAGAGCTCTGGATATGCCAGATTCGCGGGAATGGCAAAACGAAGAAGCATTCTGTTGTCTGGAATGAAGAGGAGCTGCTTTAAACTCTCACTGCTCTTTCAGAGAGAGTTTAAAGCTTTTTTGTTTTTATGATAATGATTTTCCGCGGAATATAGAGGTAAAAATGCCTAAGCAGCAGAGAAAACTGAAGATAACAGCAGAAGTCCTGATAGCCGGCAGAATATTTTCATTTACAGGCAGATTTTTCTCATAAAATGAAAGCAGCAGGGTTACGACAGCCATGCTGACAGCCTGTCCGATTAAACGCATCGTGGACATGGTTGAAGAGGCTACTCCGCTGTATTTAAGAGGAACTGAGCTCATGATGGCGTTAGTATTAGGGGTGGTAAATATACCTGTGCCGATTCCTATAAGAATCATGATGATTATCAGCTGCCGTATGGAAGTATCGGGACTCAGGAAGATCAGTAAAAAAAGTGCAGCTAAAGAGAAGAACATACCCAGAGAAGAGAGAATCCGGGCTTCTACTCTATCCGATAAGGCCCCGGAAAGCGGAGCGCAGATAATCATTACTGCCGGAATGATTAAAAGTATCAGCCCTGCTGTCTGTGAGTTGATTTGTTTAATAATCTGTAAAAAGAGTGACAGCAAAAAGACAATGCCAAAAGTAGCACTGTAGTTGATCATGGCTGAAAGATTGGAAAGAGTAAAGACCAGATTGCTCCGGCAGAGGTTAATATCCAGTAAAGGCTGCTGCTGCTTCATTTGCCGTTTAGCGAAGATGCTCAGCAGAATGAGACCAGCGAGCAGCAGATATTTAGCCAGACTGCTGGTGCTGATGGCGGAAAAGCCATAAAGAACCAGGCTGATAGCCAGAATGTACAAAATGCTGCCTGAATAATCGAGTTTTTCATTGGGTGCACTGATCCATTCTTTTTTCAGATATTTTAAACCAAGAAGGGAAATTAAAATCACCACTAAAGAGGTTAACCAAAAGATACAGCGCCAGCCATAATGGTAATTGATAAATCCGCCTATGACCGGACCTAAAGCCAGACCGAGATAAACAGCAGTAATGGTTAAGCCAAGCATTTTTCCTCTCTGTTGTACCGGATAGACGGCGGTAATAATGGCTACCCCCGGACTGAAAATCATGGCTGAAGCCAGCCCCTGCCCTAAGCGAAAGAGGAGAAGTGAAGCCAAAGACCAGGATAAACCGCAGAGCAGGGAAAATATACTGGTAAGGAGAATACCTATGAGGTAAATCTTTTTTTGTCCGATAATATCAGATAATCTGCCGAAAGGAAGCAGAAATGCAGCTGAGATAAGCAGATATACGGAAACAATCCAGCTTGAAGCAGCGGCAGAACAATTAAGCTCCAGTCCTATAGTCGGGACGGATAAATTGAGTGCGCTGGTCATAAACGGGACAATAAATGAAGTTATCATAACTATAAATAAAAGCAATGCCAATCACCTTCTTTTTATTTGATTTATGTTCTTAGCTTCAGTATAGCAATTGAGAATTTTTTGTCAATAAAATGAGGATAAGCTCTTTTTCGGCTTTTTCACCATAAGATAAGGAAAAAGGGCGGTGACGATGTGGGAAAATTAGCTTGTGCCTGCTGTTCTTCGGCTTGTGATGAGGAGGAAAGCTTAAAGCTTTTTTATTTGGTAATCTGTCCTGCATGTGAGAAGAAGATTTTAGAATCAGCGGCTGCTGATGATGAGTATGATCTGATTCTGGAGGTGCTGAAAAACGGCTGGCTGAATGTGCATTAGGAGGAAATGGAATAATGATAAAAATGTTTCTTTGGCAGGGTGATATCACTAAAATTAAAGCAGATGCAATCGTTAATGCGGCTAATGAAACTCTGCTCGGAGGCGGCGGCGTAGACGGGGAGATCCACCGGGCAGCCGGGCCTGAGCTTTTGCAGGAATGCCGCCTGCTTGGCGGCTGTCCGACTGGACGAGCTAAAATTACGAAGGGCTATAATCTGCCGGCAGCTTACGTTATCCATACTCCGGGGCCTGTTTGGCACGGAGGAAAAGCGGGAGAGGCTGAATTGCTGGCTTCCTGTTACCGCAGCTCTCTAATTTTGGCGGCAGAAAATAAATGCCGTTCAATTGCTTTTTCCGCTATATCGACCGGTGTATATGGCTATCCGCTTGAAGAGGCAATGAGAATAGCTTTAAAGGAGATAGTTTCCTTTAAGTCAGATTATGCAATGCAGGTTATTCTAGTGCTTTTTGGTGCCAAGCTGTTTAATTTGACTAAGAGCTTGTGTGATTCTGAAGGCTATGCTTATGAAATTTGGCAGCAGGAATAAAAAATGAGATAAGCAGAATAAAAGCCCCGAGGATTGTTCCCCCGGGGCTTTTGGATTAATTGTTGCTTAACTCTTCAATTGCAAAAGCTGCTTATTTAGTTTTAAAGGTTTGACAGCAGGTTTGTTCAATTGAATTTGCTGGAGTAGAAGCTAGAGTGCAGAGATCAGCATTAGGTGAAAATCCTGTGCTTTGATCGTTTTGTACTACGATTTGTTGAGCTGTACAAAGATTTCCTGAAGAATTATACTTACAGTTGCTAACTGTGCAGTTTACGTTTGGCATTTGATAACCTCCTTTTTATATTTTTTAGGATTACTTTACTAGTTTGTCTGAAAGGGAAATTTTTATACCGTAACCGGATAAAATATTATATAATAAAAATAAGGAGATAACTATGCAGCAAGATCGAGCTCCCTTGTGGGAAGGATTAAAATTATATAAAAATGAAAAAATAACGCGGTTTCATATGCCGGGACATAAGGCGGGCAGAGCCTTTGCTCCGGAGTGGAACGAGGCTTTAAGCGGCAGCTTTGATGTGACCGAGGTTCCGGGGACTGATGACCTGCATCATCCTAAGGGTATCATTCAGGAGGCAGAGACCCTGGCAGCCCAGGCTTTTGGAGCTGATAATTCTTTCTTTTTAGTTAATGGGACAAGCTGCGGGATAATGGCGATGCTTTTAGCTGCAGTATCTCCCGGCGAGCGAATAATTGTGCCGCGCAATGTGCACCGTTCTATTCTGAACGGTTTGATTTTCAGCGGTGCTGTACCTGTTTATATAAGACCGGAAACCGAGGAGAAATGGGGTATGGCTCTGGGGGTCACGCCTGAATCTGTTCAGCAGGCACTCTTAGATTATCCTGACAGTAAGGCGGTGCTTTTGGTCAGTCCTACTTATTATGGAGTTGTGCCGGAGCTTAAGAGGATAATCGACCTTGTTCACTCAGCAGGCAAGCCGGTTCTGGTAGATGAAGCGCATGGGGCTCATCTGGCTTTTCATCCGGAGCTGCCTTCTTCTTCCTTATTTTATGGTGCAGACCTCAGTGCCCAGGGAGCTCATAAAACCCTGAGTTCGCTGACTCAAAGCGCTTTTCTGCATCAGAAGGGCGATTTAGTTGACCTTGAGCGAGTAAAACAGGCTCTGCGTTTAGTGCAGTCTACCAGTCCCTCTTATCTTCTTCTGGCCTCACTTGATTTAGCCAGAAGACAGATGGCTGAATCCGGCAGGGATATGCTGGATATTACTCTGTCCCAGGTGAGAAAGACAAGAATGGCGATTAAGAGCTTATCAGGCTTTAGGGCTTTAGGGCCTGAAGAATCAGGCAGGCCAGGCTTTAAGGCGTTGGATGAAACTAAGCTGACGGTTTTAACTGCTAAAACAGGGCTTACCGGCTGGGAAATTGATAAGATCCTGCGCCGGAGCTACGGTATTCAGGCAGAGCTTGCCGCCTATCAGCATTTATTGTTTATGTTTACGATAGGAACAACCGATAAGGATGCTGCTCTTTTGCAGCAGGCCTTGCAGGAGCTGGACTGTCAGGGGAATTTGCGCTGTTCTACGGTTGATTTTTCTTTTATTCCGGAACAGGTCTTAAGTCCCAGAGAGGCTTATTTTCAAAATCGGGAAAGCTTGCCGCTGGCAGAAGCTTTAGGCAGGATTGCCGGGGAATCAGTGGTGCCTTATCCGCCGGGGATTCCTGTTCTTGTACCGGGAGAAAGAATAGATAGTCTGGTTTTAGAATGCTTACAGGAATTAAAGGAAAATAAGCAGAATATACAAGGTATGGCAGATCATACTATGGAAACGATAGTAGTGTTAAAATAGGAGGCTTAAATGTTTATTACTTTGGAAGGGCCGGAGGGAGCCGGAAAAACAACGCAGGCTTTGCTGCTGGCTGAATATCTTAAAGCAGAGGGCAGAGAGGTCGTTTTAACCAGAGAGCCCGGCGGAACGAGGCTTGGGCAGGAGATTAGAAGCATGCTTTTAAATTCGCTTAATCAGGAGCTTGATTTTCTGACCGAATTGCTGCTTTATGCAGCTGACCGCAGTCAGCACGTGGCTGAAATCATCCGTCCGGCTCTTGCCCAGGGAAAAACGGTAATCTGTGACCGGTATATTCATTCAATGATTGCTTATCAGTGCTATGGCCGGGGGCTGTCCCGGCAGGTCGTTGATGATTTAAATAAAATTGCCGTTGGCGGTGTCTGGCCTGACATTACCTTTGTCCTGGATCTGCCTGTAGAAGCAGGGTTAGAAAGGGCTTCCAACCGCAGGGCTAAGGACAGGATAGAGCAGGAAAAGCTGGAGTTTCATCAGAGAGTCAGAAAAGGATTTCTGGAGCTGGCTCTGGCTGATGAAAAGCTAAAGGTTATCAAGGCGGATGAGAACCAGGAGTATATTTTTGCTAAGATAAAAAATCTGCTTCTGGCATATAATGAGGAGGGAGAGCCATCATGCGGGTAGGTGATATTTTAGAAGGACGGCCGGAAGTAACGGTACCTTTGGAAAAGAATTTGCCTAAAACGGGATTTGAAGTTAAAAAACATAGTTTTTTAGATAAGCTGAAAAATCTGAGCAGTGATCAGGTGAGAGAAGAACTGGATGCTCTTCTGGAGAAGATAGATAATCAGGGGCGGGTTCTGCAAAATACGATGTCCCTGCGTGATTTACTGTCCTATAAGAGCCTCATTAAGGATTTTATGGGAGTAGTGGTCAACCGCGGCTATATGCTGAAGGAGGAATTTGGCTGGAACCAGAGAGGACAGTCAAAATCATACCAGCTGTTAAAAAAGGTTGATGGGCAGTTAGAAGAGCTGACAAATATATTTTTTGATAAAGAATCAGAACAGGTTGACCTTTTGAGCAAAATGGGCGAGATCAGAGGTCTTTTGGTCGATCTTTATATGTAGAAGGGGTAAACTTATGCTTTTTGAAAAAATACAGGGGCAGACAGCGGCGGTAGAGGTCTTGAGAAATATTTTAAAGAGCGGCCGGGCGGCTCACGCTTATTTGTTTTCCGGGCCTGCCGGAGTAGGAAAAAGGACGTGTGCCCGCCTTTTTGCCGAGGCTTTAAAGGGAGAGATCAATCAAATTGAACCGGATGGCAGTGCTTTAAAGATTGAGCAGATAAGGAAGCTGCAAAAGGATATTTTTTTAACCTCGCACCAGAGAAAGGTCTATCTTATCTGTGAGGCTGAGAAGATGACCGAGGAGGCAGCGAATTGTCTTTTGAAGGTTTTAGAGGAGCCGCCTACGCAGTCAATTTTGATTTTGCTGACGCAGAATCCCTATCGTTTATTGGCTACGATCAGGTCGCGCTGCCAGACGATATATTTTCAAAGATTATCGGCTGAGATAATGCACAATCTGCTGCAGGAATATGCTGGACGGCTGCCTGACCAGAAGGCGGAGCTGATAATACGTTTGGCAGATGGCTCACTGTCTCAGGCTCTTAATTATCTGAATCAGCCGGGCTTTGAACAAAAAAGACAGCAGATCTGGCAGACGGTTGAGCTTTGCCTGCAAAGGAGAACTGATAAAATATTCCTTTTAGCCGGCTCATTGGAAGAAGTAGAAAGAGACAGGGTGAAGGCTAATCTGACTTTGCTGGCAGGCTGTTATCGGGATATTTTGATCTGGCAGAAAAGCAAAGACCGTTCTTTGCTCCTGCATCAGGATAAGGAGGACATTATCAGCCGTCTAAGCGGGTTTTTGACCCATAAGGAGACTGAAGACAGTTTTAATGCGGTAATTGCGGCGGTAAAGGATATTGAAAAGAACAGCAATATAAAATTGCTGTTGGAAAATTTGTTTTTGCGATTATGTAAAAGAGGGGAAGAAAGAAAATGCATACAGTGGTTGGGGTAAGATTTAAAGCTGCCGGAAAGGTTTACTATTTTGATCCGGGAGATACTAAGGTGGAAAAGAATGATGACTGTATAGTTGAGACTGTACGCGGTATAGAATACGGCAAGGTGGTTGTCGGTCCTAAGTCAGTAGAAAGCGATGATTTGAATTTGCCGCTGAAAAAGGTAATCAGAAAGGCCGGACCTAATGATGAGGCTAAATTACTGGATAATAAAAGGCGGGAAAAGGATGCTGCGGTGATTTGTGAGGAAAAGATCAGAAAGCATAAGCTGCCGATGAATCTGGTTGAAGTGGAATATACCTTTGACAACAGCAAATTGATCTTTTATTTTACAGCCGAGGGCAGGATTGATTTTAGAGAGCTGGTGCGTGACTTGGCCTCTGTTTTCAGAACGAGGATAGAATTAAGACAGATTGGAGTTCGGGATGAAGCGAAAATCATCGGCGGAATCGGTTCCTGCGGCCGGGCTGTCTGCTGCAATACCTTTTTAGGTGAGTTTGAGCCTGTATCTATCAGAATGGCTAAAGAGCAGCATTTGCCGTTAAATCCGTCTAAGATTTCCGGGTTATGCGGCCGGCTGATGTGCTGTTTGCGTTATGAAGATTATCAGGACAGAAAGGGCGAGAATAATAATTTAATGCCTTTTATCAAGGAATTGTCTGTCTCTGATTTAACTGATATAGAAGACTAGGGGGAGGTGGCCTTATGGCAGAGCTGGAGGAAGCATTAGCCCGGATTGAGGAGAAGATAGGGGATCTTTTAATAGAATTCAAAGAGGTAAAGCATCTTTTGCAGGAAAAAGAAGCGGAAAAGCAGTTTACTATTTCTAAGAAAAAAGCCTTGATTGGAGAAGGTTATGATAATTTAGTCCGTTTATATGAGGAGGGTTATCATATCTGTCATTCGCATTTTGGCTGTAAACGTGATGTGAATGAAGGGGAATGTCTTTTTTGTATAACTCTGCTGCAAAAATAGAGAACTGAAGGGAAAACCTTCAGTTCTTTTTAGCATTTCCTTCTTTTTTGGCATAGTATAGCAGAAGAAGGAGGGAATAAAATGTGGTGGAGCTTTTTTAAAAAAAGAGAGACCGCTGCATTGCCATATAGTCTGGAAAGCTGGCAGGCTCAGGAATACTGGAAAGAGAAGAAAGCTCTTTTTGTGGATGTCCGCAGTCAGGATGAATATGCTAACGGTCATATTCCTGAATCGGTTTGTCTGCCCCTGGATCAGCTTTCCCGCCGTTACAGAGAGATTTCCCGTAAGGAAACTGTTATTCTGGTTTGCCAAGCCAGCAGTCGGAGCAAAAGAGCGCTGCAGTTTTTACGGCGGCATGGCTATCGCAATGTGTACTATCTGGCAGGCGGGTTGAAAAATTGGACTGGGATAATTATTAAGTAATATCAGGGTTTAAGCTCATCTTAGAGCAAAAATTTTAAAATGCGGTTATAAGGTGAGCTTAGCCCAATATTTTTACTTTATTCGAGCTGCAAATGTGCTATAATAGAAAAAAATAACGCTGGAGAATACTGATGAAATATGAGAGGATAATTTTTCATTTAGATGTTAATTCAGCTTATCTTTCCTGGGAGGCTGTACATAGAATAAAAAAAGGTGAGCAGAATGATCTGCGTAAAATTCCGGCTGTTATAGGCGGGGACAGAGAGGAAAGGCATGGCGTCGTTTTAGCTAAGTCTGTTCCGGCCAAGAAATATGGAATTGTTACCGGAGAGCCTGTGAGTACAGCTTTAAAGAAATGTCCTGCTCTTTTAGTAGTCCCTCCTTCTCATGCTGTATATTCTCTTTACAGCAGTCGGTTGAGAAAGCTTTTGCAGCAGTATTTTCCTCTTATGGAGCAGACCTCGATCGATGAATTTTATTTGGATTACACAGGGCTGGAAAGGCTTTGGGGGTCATGGCCTGATTTTGTTTTTCGCTTAAAAGAAAAAATTAAGCAGGAGCTGCTTTTTACGGTCAATATCGGGGTATCCTGCAACAAGCTGCTGGCTAAAATGGCCTCGGATATGGAGAAGCCTGATAAGATTCATACTTTATTCCCTGAGGAAATAGCCGAGAAAATGTGGCCGTTATCGGTAGGAGAGCTTTTTATGGTCGGCCGGGCAACGGAGAAGGCTTTAAGGCAGGCTGGAATTCTGACTATTGGTCAGCTGGCCAAGCTGCCTAAGGAGATTTTAATGAGCAAGCTGAAAAAGCAGGGGCTGCTGATTTGGCAGTATGCCAATGGCTTAGATGAGCGGCCGGTGGCAGAGGAAGAAGAGATAAAATCCATAAGTCAGGAGCTGACTTTGCCGGTTGATATTAATAAACGGGAAGAGGCTTATGCTGTATTGACTGAGCTTACCGAGAAGGTAGCTTACCGCTTGCGGCAGGAAAAGAAATTTGCTTCTGTGATAATGGTTAATTTACGGGATTATAAATTCAATAATTGTTCCAGACAGAAAAAAATAGCTTATCCTACTGCTGTGGCTTTTGAGATTTTGCAGACGGCGAAAGCTTTGTTTGATGATTTATGGAATAATCAGCCGATTCGTCTTTTAGGCGTGGGAGTGAAAAACTTGAGCTCTGAATGGACAGAGCAGCTCGGGCTTTTTGAGGAGAAAAAGGCTCCCAGTGAGTTGGACAAGGTTTTAGATGAAGTGCGGCTGCGTTATGGGGAAAAATCTTTAATGAAGGGTGATTTGTTTATCAAGAAAAATTATTATCGGCAGAAAAGGCAATACTAAAAAATAAAAAGAGGTGAACTGATGGATCTAGGAGCTTTCCTTTCTGCATTATTTTCGATTGTGATTATTGATCTGTTCCTGGCCGGAGACAATGCTATCGTTATTGGTCTGGCGGCGCGTAATCTGGATGCTAAGCAGCAGAAGCAGGCTATTATCTGGGGTACGCTGGGAGCGGTAGTAATCAGGATAATAGCGACCTTTGCCGTAGTCTGGCTTTTAAAGATTCCCGGCTTAATGCTGGCTGGAGGATTACTGTTAATCTGGATTGCCTATAATCTTCTTACTGAGGAAAAAAATCATGGCGATATCAGAGAAGGGACTACTATTTTTGAAGCAGTAAAGACTATTATTATTGCTGATGCGGCAATGGGGATTGATAATGTCTTGGGGATTGCCGGAGCGGCTCATGGCAGCTTCCTTCTGGTCGTACTCGGACTTTTAATCAGTGTGCCGGTGGTTGTTTGGGGCAGCAGTTTATTTATTAAGCTGCTTGACAGATATCCGGTTATTATTTATATTGGAGCAGGTGTTTTAGCGGTTACAGCAGCTAAGATGATTATGGAGGAAAAATTTTTACATGATATTTTTGCAGCCGGAGCATTAATTCGCTGGGGATTTATTGTTCTGATAACTGTAGGAGTTCTTTTCTTAGGGGCTAGAAAGCGTCAGGAAATTTAAAAAGAAAAGACTTTCCTTACGGAGAGTCTTTTTTTCTGTTTTTCTTAGTAATAGTAGTTACAGGCAGAGAATTTTGCTCAAATTCCTGTTTTTTAACCTTTTTGCTTACTTTAGTTTGAGCTGTTTTCAAAATATCACCTCCTGCTGTATGGTATGAGAGCAATTATTATTTGGTGAAAGGATGATTTGATGAAAAAATATATCTTAAGAAGAATGGCTTTTATGACTCTGGGTGCTTTGCTTACGGCAATAGGTTTGGAGATATTTCTCATTCCTAATTCTATTATTGACGGCGGCGTTATTGGGATTTCTATTATAAGCAGTCATCTCACAGGCTTTCCTCTGGGGATATTTATCTTACTGCTGAATCTGCCGTTCTTATGGATTGGGTATGACCATATCGGCAAAACCTTTGCTTTATCAACTTTATATTCGGTCAGCTGTCTTGCTTTGTTTGTCAATTTTTTTCATCCTATAAGCAGCTTGACGCATGACTGCCTGCTGGCTTCGGTGTTTGGCGGGATTATAGTGGGAATAGGAGTAGGGACGATTATTCGTTACGGCGGTTCTTTGGATGGGACAGAGATCGTTGCGATACTGATTAATCGGAAAACTGCCTTTTCAGTCGGGGAGATAGTTATGTTCTTCAATCTTTTTATTCTGGCCAGCGCTGGTTTTGTTTTTGGCTGGGACAGAGCGATGTATTCTTTAATCGCTTATTTTATAGCCTTTAAGATGATGGATGTAGCGATTGAAGGCTTGAATGAATCTAAATCTGTAACCATTATTTCGGAATATCCTGATGTTATATCTCAGGTTATTCAGGACCGCTTAGGCCGGGGAGTGACTCATCTTTACGGTAAAGGCGGCTATACCGGTGAGGCCCGTGAGGTCTTATACTGTGTAATGAGCCGTCTGGAAATTTCCAAGCTGAAGGCGGTTATTGCAGAAAATGATCCTAAAGCGTTTATTGCTATTGAAAATGTGCATGATGTTATGGGCGGGAGGTTTAGCCGGAAAATCAATCATTAAAGGTCGGAATTACTGTTGCGTGAATAGTCAGAATATAGTATGATATAAACGTGGATGTTTGTATCCCTGTAAAAGACAAGTTAGAAAAGGAGAGAGGAATTATGAAAAAAACAGCGTTGTTGTTGATTGTTGGTCTGCTGTTTGGTCTGCTTCTGACCGGCTGCGGCGGGCAAGGTGCGGATAATAGTGCTGAAACAATCAAAATCGGAACAGTTTTTGAACTGACAGGTAACAATTCTGCTTTAGGACAAAGCACATTAAACGGTATTAAGTTGGCGGTTAAGGAGATTAATGCTGCTGGAGGAGTTTTAGATAAGCAAATTCAGCTGATCAATGAGGATAATAAGAGTGAAGCCGCTGAAGGTACTAATGCTACTAGAAAGCTGATCGAACAGGATAAGGTTACAGCTATTCTTGGCTCTGTAGCCAGCTCCAGCGTTTTGGCGGCTGCCCCTATTGCTCAGGCAGCTAACGTACCATGGGTAGCAGCTACAGCAACTAATCCTAAGGTTACTGAAATTGGTGACGGTGTGTTTAGAGTTTGCTTTATTGACCCGTTCCAAGGACAGGTGGTAGCTAAATTTGCTTACAATACTTTAAAGGCTAAGAAAGCAGCTATCATGCGTGATATCACCAGTGACTACAGTAAAGGTCTGGTTGAAGCCTTCCGCAAGAATTATGAAGGTGAAATAGTAGGGGAAGAAGCTTATTCACAAAAGGATACTGACTTTAATGCTCAATTGACAAAAATAAAATCACTTAATCCTGATGTTATTTTTGTTCCCGGCTATTATGCTGAGGTAGGTCTGATTGCTAAGCAGGCTAAGCAGTTAGGAATAGAAGCTCCTTTAGTTGGGGCTGACGGCTGGGATTCTCCGGAACTGATTAAGATTGCCGGGGATGCTATCAATGGATGTTATTTCAGCAACCATTACACTTCTCAGGATACCAGTCCTTCAGTTCAGGACTTTGTAAAGAAATATCAGGCTGAGTACAATAAAGTGCCTGATGCTTTTGCCGCTTTGGGTTATGAGGCAGCTCAAGTATTGCTGAATGCTATCAAAGAAGCAGGCTCAACTGATGGAACAAGCATCAAGGCGAAATTGGCAGCTACTAAGGATTTCCCAACTGTAACAGGCAAAATTACTTTAAATGAACAAAGAAATGCAGTGAAATCAGCGGTAATGCTGGAAATTAAAGATGGTAAACAAGTGTTTATTGAAAGGGTTCAACCTTAACCACTACATAAGGTTAAAAGTGCGGTAAAACCGCACTTTTTTATTGATACTAAAAAATAATTCTTAATTTATGAGGTGATTAATGTTGACTGAAAGTATAGCTGGTTCAGGCTGTCCTATGCCCTGTCTGCCTAAGGATAAAAAAAGCCGTGAAGCGATTGAACGGAGCTTGACTAAAACCTACCGGAGGCCTTTATGGTCTAAATTTGTCAAAGCTATTAAAGATTTTGAGCTGGTTCAGCCGGGTGATCATATAGCGGTAGCCGTTTCCGGAGGAAAGGACAGTATGCTGATGGCTAAATTGTTCCAGGAGTTAAAGAAACATCAGAAATTTGATTTTACCGTATCTTTTTTAGCTATGGATCCCGGTTATCATCCTCGAATCAGACAACTGCTGCTGGATAACTGCGAGCATCTTGCTATTCCTATCTCTCTTTTTAATACTGATATCTTTGCGGTGGTGGATAAGGTTGCCCGCGATTATCCCTGCTATCTCTGCGCTAAGATGCGTCGCGGCTCGCTCTATGCTAAGGCTCAGGAGTTAGGCTGCAATAAACTGGCTTTGGGGCATCACTATAATGATGTTATTGAAACTACTATGCTGAATGTGTTGTATGCCGGCAATTTTAAGACTATGCTGCCTAAGCTGCATTCAGCCAATTTTGCCGGGTTGGAGTTAATTCGCCCGCTTTATTATATCAGAGAAGCTGATATTATCCGTTATACTGAAAACAGTGGCATCTGGCCCTTGAATTGTGCGTGTATGGTAGCTGCCAAGAAAACTGGAAATAAGCGATATGAGATTAAGGCTCTGATTGCTCAGCTGAAAGAAAATTTTGCTGATGTAGAGAAATCTATCTTTCGCTCAGCCTTAAATGTCAATCTTGACGGCATTGTAGGCTGGAAGAAGGACGGCAAGCAATACTCATATCTTGACTATTATGATGTTGACGAGTGAAATGTTAAGGGAAATAGAGGTTTTTCAGGCAGCGGATTCTGCCAGCTTAAAAATGTTTGCCCAATTTGGCTGGCTTAAAGTCTTATCTAAAGGGGAAGCGCTTTTCGAGGATAAGGAAAAGCAGGAGTTTGTTTATTTTCTCTTTAAAGGACTTGTTTCGATTTATAAAATGAATTATCTGGGCGAGAAAAAGGTTATTTTTCTTTTTAAAGAGGGCAAAATGCTGAATGAGGCTGTTTTTCAAAACCTGCCCTCTTCTGTCAGCTGTGAGGCTTTGGAGAAATCCCAAATCCTAGTAATTCCTAAAGACGTCTTTTTGCAGGCGATGGAAAAGGATTTTAATCTGACCAAAGCCGTTATGGGCTCTTTAGCTCATAAAATCAGAAGGCTGTATCGTCAGCTGAAAAATACCTCAGGCTCTATCAGAGGTGATAAGCGTTTGGCGGCTAAGCTGTGGAAGCTGGCTAACGATTATGGCTTAAAGACAGATAAGGGAGTTTACATCCAGCTGAGTTTAAGCATAACTTATCTGGCCGATATGCTGGGCTCAAAAAGAGAAACGGTGTCCCGGCACATGAAGTGCCTGGCTGAGCAGGGCCTGATAAGGCTGGAGAAGAATAGGATAATTGTTTTGGATGCCGATAGGCTGGCGGCTTACTTTAAAGAGTAAAGTATGACAATAAGCTCTGTTTTTTAAATATGCTTGACAGAAAGTATATAAAGAGTTATACTTAGTTACATCAAGAACGAAGAAGTTCAGAAAAATATTCCTGAACTTCTTCGTTCTTTTTTATTTTAGAAAGGAGAGTTTACAGATGAAAAGAAAAGGATTACTAGCTTTACTTTTAACAGGTTCATTATTTTTGACGCCCAATGTTTTTGCTGCCTATCGTGATGATTATGAGGCATCTTTGCAGGACAAAAATATAGGCAAGGTTTCTGGAGAGTATTATTTAGCCTCTGTACCGGAGACTATTATTTGGGGCAGATTGCCTAATAAAAATACTAAAAGTATCTTAACTGTTCCTTCAGGCAGTACGATAACCATTGATACGCTTTCTCATGAGGGAATGCTGGAGGATCAGGGCAAAGATCCGATTGCTTATTTTGGCCAATATGGAGTTGAGGAAAAAGATATTTTGTCTGATGCCGTAGCTATCTGCCGCAGTAAAGGACATAATTTTGATCAGGACGGTCCGCATATTGTAACAGGCCCGATTAAGGTTGAGGGTGCTATGCCTGGCGATGTTTTAAAGGTAGAGGTTCTGGCTTTGCAGCCGAGAGTACCGTATGGAGTGATTTCTAATCGTCATTATAAAGGTGCTTTGCCAGGTGAGTTCCCGGAAAATAAGGGAAGAGAAGAGGGGGCCAGCAGTGCCAGACCTGATTTATACCACAATGTTTCTGTTTTTACTCCTATTAAAGAGGTTGAAGGCATTTGGTACGGTTATATGAAGACCGGAGGCAAAGAGGTGAAATTTCCGATTGCTCCGTTTTTAGGAATTATGGGAGTTACTCCGAATACAGAAGAAAGCTGGAGTTCAGTTCCGCCGGCTAATATTGGAGGAAATGTGGATGTTAATGAATTAGGCATAGGTTCTACTGTGTATCTGCCGGTAGAAGTGCCTGGGGCTATGTTTTTTGCCGGTGACCCACATTTTGTACAGGGTGATGGCGAGGTTGCCTTAACTGCTTTAGAAGGTTCTCTAAGAGCTACACTGCGCTTAACCGTTTTGAAAAAGAATAGTAAAAGCATTCCTGGGGATTCCAAGGAGTTTGATTCTGTCTTTGGAGAAACCGAAAAATATTGGATTCCGATTGGCCTGGATCAGGATTTAGATGAAGCTATGAAGAAAGCAGTAAGAAGGTCAATAGATTTTGTATCTAAACAATTAGGAATGAAGCGTGATTTGGTATATGCTTATTTAAGTGCAGCTACTGATTATGAGGTTTCCCAGGTGGTTGATAAAACTAAAGGTATTCATGCTTTGATTTCTAAAGTGGATTTTATTGATTTGCTTCAGGTAAATCTGAAATCCGGCAGCAAGGTTATAAAAACCTGTGTACACGAAGGTGTCTTTTACGCACCGGCAGAAGAAATAATAGGCAGCTTGTCTGGCAAGTATGATTTTGATGCTGCTGATAAGACTTTGCTTTTGACGGTGAATAATCATCAGATAAAGGCGGCACTTGATTCTAACTTATATTTGGTTGACGGCAAACAAATCAGAACACAATATGCTCCTTTACAGCAGCATGGCAAGGTAATGCTTCCGGTATCGGCTTTAAGTGAAGTCTTAGGCTTGAGTGTTAACTGGTCAACTGTTGGCTGTACATTAGAAGGGCAGGTGACTAAATTATAATAGATTTAATTTTTCAGCACTGTGAGGAAAATCACAGTGCTGATTTTATTTTTAGCTTATTATTAAAATATGAAGTAAAAATAAAAATGAGGGGAGTGTCAATGATGGGGAAACATTTATGGTTCAGAGAGAAATTGTGTACCTCTTGTTCGGATTGTGAAGCTGCGTGTGTCTTTACTCATCTGCCTGATGACTGGCCGCTTAGAGCAAAAGCAGATAAGGATGATAAGGCAAAAGCGGGGAGGATATTGGGACGGGAAGCGACTGCTGAGGAGGCGGATAAATTTGCGGCTGTCCGCCAGGCTTTAAGCCGGAAGGAGAAACCGGCAGTGCCTGCTTTGCTTCATTTGGTGGATGAGCATATATTGGCCTGCCGCCATTGCGACAATGCCAAATGCTTAAATATTTGCCCCTCCAGAGCAATAAAAAGAAATGCTGAGGGGATCATTACAGCAGATCCTGAAAAATGTATAGGCTGCCGCTCCTGCTTTGCTGCCTGTACCATAGGTATGCCGCAGTTTATGGCTGATGGGAAGATGATGAAGTGTGACCTTTGCCAAACCAGGCTGCAGGCAGGGCAGGAGCCGGCCTGTGTGGCTGTTTGTTCGGAAAAAGCTCTTTTGTTTAAGGATTTAAAAGGAGTCTATGCTCCTAAACCGGAAGGCAATGAGGCGGTTGGCTTGGGAATCAGGGAATTATGGCATAATCCGGTTAAGGAAGCAGAATATATGCTGCGTTTGAGAGGAAACGGGGGCGGCTACTGGACTGCTGATCAGCTGGATGTAATTGCTAAATGGGCTGACCGTTTAGTCAGCACTCCAGAATATGAAGCCGGTTATTTGGATATTACCCTGCGTCAGGATATAGAGCTGCATCACCTTTCTTTTCGGGATGAAAAGGAAAAAGAAGAATTTCTGGCTGATTTAGCCAAAAACCAGATCTATTTAGGGACCTTCGGCCCTTTATTCAGAAGCATAGTGAGCTGTATAGGAGGAAGCTGTCCTAAAGCCAGAAAGGATGCTAAGGAATTGGGGCATAAGCTGTATCTGGCCTTAAATGAGGCGGGCTTTAACCTGCCTAAATTAAAGGGCAAGATTAAGGTCGGCATTTCCGGCTGCCTGGAGGGCTGCGGCCACATGAGGATGTATGATATTACTGTAGCGGCAGCATCTTTAAAGGAAAAGGAAGGAGAGCCTGTCGGCCAAAAATCCAGGGATCAGGTTTTCTATCGGGTCTTTTTAGGCGGCAATATGGGCAGATATCCGCAGCCTGGTCTTCAGATAGCTCAGATGAAATCAGAGGAAGAGGTTAT